>DATFCE010000221.1:0-3040 GCA_035253365.1 Nitrospiraceae bacterium | reverse complement strand
AAAATCGCACGCGATGGCAATGAAGATCGGGACGCTTGCGAGAAATGGAAGGCGGGTCTTTCTCCAACGAGTCCCGATCCCGGCAGCCACGTCCTGACTGAAAAGGCTCTTCCATCTGTGCTCGAATCCTATCCGGATGCGTATCTCAATCCTGAGTTGGATGCCGAAGTGATGTCGTATTTCGCTCCCGAGGCCCAAGAGTACTTGGAGGCGATGGAAGCCTCCGTGCTGCGTTTGGAAAAGGAACCCGACAAGACCGATATCATCCAGGAGCTCTTCCGAACGGCCCATACGTTAAAAGGCTCGGCGCATACGGTGGGGTTCAAGTCGATCGGCGACCTCGTTCATTACGTCGAAGATTATATGGGCGAGATTCGCGAAGGCCGGATGACCGTCACACCGGAACTGACGGATCTTATTTTTCGAGCCATCGATGTCGTGAAACTTTTGATGCGACGCGACTCGGGACTGCTCGTCAAAGCTCGGGCCGAGTTCAGCAGCGTCGTTCACCGGTTGATCCAGTTCAACCAAGCGGACGCCGGTCTCCCGAGCGCGGAACCTTTACCGGCTGAGGCGGGCGCGGTGCCGGCCGTCGTGGAGGCGAACGCGACGCCCGTAGGACCACGGTCTGCGGACGGCGAGCGGCGCACAGAGGGCGAACGGCGAAAGGAGGCCGACGGCAAGCCCCAGGAAGAGAACTCGGTCATTCGTGTCAGCCGTGACCGCCTGGAACGCCTGCTGAATCTTGTCGGCGAATTGGTGATCAGTCGCGGTCGATTGGAGCAACGACTCGTGGCGCTCGAACAGTTGTCGGATCAAGTGCTGATGTTCAAGGGACGCATGTTGGACGCGGTCAGAACCTTCGAAGAAAAACATGCATTCACGTTGCCCGCCGCCTCTCCACAGGCGATTCCCAATCTTTCAGAGTTTCAGGGACTCACCGATTTCGGCGGCTTGGAATTCGATCGGTACGATGACTTCAACATTCTGGCGCGCCGCATGGGAGAGGTCTCGGCCGATGTCGGCGAGTCCATGTCACAGTTGAGCGGGTCCATTCGGAAGGCTCGTGAAGATATGAGCCAGTTGCAACGTCTGACCTTGGGCATGCGGGACGAGATCGCGCGCGCCCGTATGGTTCCCGTGGGGACGCCCTTTACCCGATTCCGCCGCGCGGTGCGCGAGATGGCGAGGGCCACCAGTAAAAACGTGAACCTGGTGATTTCCGGGGAACATACGGAAGTGGATACGGGAGTGGTCGAACGATTGGTGGATCCACTGATTCACCTGGTGCGCAATGCGGTCTATCACGGCATCGAGCCGATGGCGATCCGAGTGGCTCGGGGAAAACCGGACATGGGCACGGTGTATTTGCACGCGGCTCACCGGGGAAACTCGGTCGTCATCGAAGTCGAAGACGACGGCGGCGGGATCGACGTTGCGAAGGTCAAAGCCAAAGCGGTGGCATTAGGATTCCTCCGCGCTGAATCGGTCAACACGATGTCGGATTCGGAAGCGATCAAATTCATCTTCCTGCCCGGATTCTCCACGGCAGACGAGGTCGGAGACCAGGCGGGGCGCGGTGTCGGCATGGATGTCGTCAAGCGGGCCCTCGAAGGGATGAATGGGCAGATCGATGTGGAAACCGAATTGGGAGCCGGGACGAAATTCACGTTACGCCTGCCGCTGACGCTCCTGATCTCCATGGCGCTTCTGGTCAGGGTGGGGAGCGAACGATATGCCTTACCGCTTCAGAGCATTCGCGAAGTGGTCCTGCCGGCGCAGGGGGATATTCAGGACGTGGGCGGCCAGGCCATCTTGCAGGTCGGACATGAGGCGATCGAAGTCAAGTCTCTGGGCCGCTTGTTGGGGCACGACTCCATGCCCATCGAAGGTCCAAGCCCCGTTATCATTGTTCGAACCACCACAGGTGTCCAAGGCTTTCAAGTGGATGAACTGTTGGGCCGACAAGAAATCGTCATCAAGACGCTCGGAACGCTGAGGCCGTTCCTCGAATCGTCCTTTGTCGGAGCCACGATTGATCCCGAGGGGCACGTGATTCTGGTTTTGGATGTCGGTCGTCTGCTCACCGGGCATCAACAAGATGCGCCGGCTTTGCCCGAGCACATCGCCTCGGGGCCACAGAAACCGGAGGAAGAGACGGACGGAAGCGGACTATGGGAGTCGCAAGAAACCGGGTCGCGGCTGCTGCTCATCGACGACTCGCTTAGCATTCGAAAATTTGTGGGGAGGATGCTGGAGGGAGCCGGCTATACGGTGGAGACCGCTGTGGACGGGGAAGAAGGTTTGAGGAAGGCATCCGCCGGATCGTACAGTTTGATCATTACCGATTTGGAAATGCCCAAGCTAAACGGCTACGAGGTCATTCAGGCGCTTCGTGATCGCCCGCAAACAAAATCAACGCCGATTCTGGTGATGACGACTCGGGCCGGTGAGAAACATCGACAAATGGCGCTCAGTATCGGAGCCACAGGCTATATCGCGAAGCCGGTCGAAGAACGGGCGTTGATTCTCGAGATCGCTCAATGGATCGGTCCGGCCCATCCGGCGAAGCGGTAGTTGCTGCATTCTTGCGGTGCACGTGATTATGAGTGAAAGACACTCAACATGAGCCTTCGCACGCAAACCGACACAGGGCAAACCACCACGGTATCGTCCGCCACATCGTTTCTGCTGGTTGTCTGCGGCGAGACCTATCTGGCTCTCCCAGCCGGCCTTATCCGCGGAATTATCAAATGGGATGATGCCGACAAGGCTGCAGCGTTGGAGCGGCTGGCGGCGCGTACACGCGTGATGGATCTGGCCGAGCGGCTCGGTCTGCCTTCGATTTCATCCTCCGAAGCCAGAATTCTGGTGTGCGGCGGTAATTCCGTGTGCCGGGCGTTTCTCGTCACCGCAATCGTCGGATTAGAGGATATCGAATCCGCAATGATCACACCCCTTTTACCGCACTTTACAGGGCTGGAACGGCAGTGGTTTTCCGGAATGTTTTTATTCCGCGAAGCCGTCGCATTAGTTCTCG
>DATFCE010000220.1:0-4122 GCA_035253365.1 Nitrospiraceae bacterium | reverse complement strand
CACCATTGGGCTTCTTACTCTCAACCGGCCCCGCACGATTTGTGTTGAACACCGCATCCCTCTTCCACTCAGTTTCCCAGAGAGTAGATTTACATCCCCATGGTAGAGAGTTATAGTCGGCCACTCAAGTGACCGCGATCTGCGCCGTTGGATTAAAGTCTGCCGCTCAGCAATTTCGACAGCGACATCCGGATTGAGGAGTTACTGGGCATCAGACACGGCGCGATCAGATGCAAACGGATTTCTTCGCCCGGGATTGGGACTTCAGTGACGTGATCGACGCGACCGTTGAGGTGTGCGGAGCGATATCGAGTCCCGAACTCGATCCGCGCTATGCACTTGGCCGTCATTGCATTGCGTAACCATCCATGGCGCACCTCGGTCGTCGTGAGTCCATCATGTTCACATACATCACTGATTTCGAGGATCGCGCATAAGCGGAATGCGGAGGTGCGCTTTGTTCGATTTGGCGACGATCTCTTGCATCCTGCGCCGCTCTGCGATGGCCATGGTGATGGTCCTCGCGATCGCGCTGACCGGATGTTCCGCTGGGCTCGGCCTCTGGCCCGTCGTTCAGTCGCACTTCACCGCTTCGGGAACCAAACTTGTCCCGATCGGTGAAAGCGAGGGGACAGCCGGCGATTTTTTCTTTACATGGGGCGGATTGCCGGATTTTTTGCATCCCGATCTTCAAGAAGAAGCGGTGCGGAAAGCCATTCGTGCCAAAGACGGGGATCTCCTCATCCATTACACCCTCTCGGTTAGGGTCACGCGATTTCCGTTGGGCCTTTTGCTGATCGATCTGAATGCGTGGTGGATCACATGGACAGCCGAAGGGATCGCGGCGAAGGTGCATTTTATGAATACTGAATCGACTGGGCCAAGGCCAAGAGCTGCGGACCTCATTGGGATGCCGTGATGAGCTTTCGTGTGTTGATGGCGATCGGCCTCATGATCCTGATGCCGGCCTGCACCACCAAGATCGGCACCAATATCGTGACGGATCGGATCATCTCACCGGCCGATAAGATCGAGCGTCTTGGACCGGTGTCGGCTTCCGTGTCAACGGGCAGAATGCTATGGGCGACGCCGGCTGATCGGACACTGTATGAGGAGGTCCGCACGCAGGCTTTGAAACTACGAGACGGCAACTTGCTTGTCGATGCCAAGATTATCACCGTCCTGACGTGCTATCTGGGTCTCTACTACCGGACCATGCTGAAAATCGATGGCACCGCTGCGAGAGTGGCGGAATCCCGACAAGGTGAAAATGCCGAGCGGTAGCATGACATGGCATCTGGTTAACCTGCCGTTGATCGGTCTCGCAACCACTCGGTGAAAGCATGACCGAATGGAATGCCGCCGAGTACGCTCGGTGCTCGGGGCTGCAGAAGATGATGGCCGGGGAAGCGCTCGCCCTGCTCGATCTCGCGGGCTCGGAGCGTGTCCTCGACGTCGGATGCGGCGATGGAAAAATCACGGCCGAGGTTGCCGTTCGCGTCCCGCGCGGGGCGGTCGTCGGCATCGATCCGTCCCAGGACATGATCGCCTTCGCGTCGAGCCGTTTCGGTCCCGCCGTTCGGCCGAATCTTCGCTTTGAAGTGGCCGATGCTCGACGCCTGCCCTTCCGGGAGGAATTCGATCTCGTCGTCTCCTTCAATGCGCTGCACTGGGTGCCGGAGCAAGACGCGGCGCTGCGCGCCATACGATCGGCGATGAAGCCTGAGGGTCTGGCCCAACTCCGCCTCGTGCCGGCCGGTGAGCGCAAGAGTCTCGAGGATGTGATCGAGGACACACGGCGTTCATCGAGATGGGATGGTTATTTCCGTGACTTCCACGATCCCTATCTGCATCTTACGCCCGAGCAATACGCGGCAATGGCGGAGCGGAACGGCCTGCTCGTCCTTCGCCTTCACACGGCAGCGAAGGCGTGGGACTTTCAATCGCGCCCGGCATTCCTCGCTTTCGGCGCAGTGACGTTCGTCGAATGGACGCGGCTTCTGCCCGAGGCCGAAAGACCGGCTTTCATCGTCGATGTCCTCGACCGCTACCGCTCAGTCGCGGCCGATCAGCCGGGCGAGGAGAACACGTTCAAGTTCTATCAAATGGATGTCACGCTTGCCCGCGGCAGGGAAGGAAAAGAGTAGCCATGTCTAAAAACAGAAAACGTGGGATGGAAAATGTACCGGGAGTCTTTGCAGACCGCCCAAATCGGTTGTAAAAGCCAGTTTGGTTGAAGGGTAGAAAGGACCCATTGCCCATCCAGCGCTTGAAGCCGCTCGGTCCTGGGCGACGCCACGAATATCAGAAACAGTCCTGAGTAGATAATCATGCAGACTGAACTCACGTAGGCCTTCTAACGCCATGCCGCTCAGCCGCTCTGAGCCTGTAGAAATGTCGGCGGCAGCGGCGGGTTAGGCAGTCACGCGGACATTGTCGTGTAGGAACTCGGGGGCAAAGTCCGCTCCGTTCGGCCAAACCAAGGTGTGAAATTCGGAATCGACACGAAAACGTTTGAACTGTTCGAGATCCCGGAGCAGCTCAAACATTGGTCCTATAAGTTCAGGGCCTAAATCGATTTCACCCTCGGTTCCGTCTCGAAATCTCAACTTGACGACATAGCCTGCTACGTAGTGTGCTTCTGTGACGTGGTAGTCCATTCCCTCTCCTACTCTAATGGTGAGATCCTCTTCAAGGGCTGGTGTTGCCGAGCAAGATCCCAGTTTTCCAGTAGTTCACTCTTATGAAGATCATGCCACTCTCGGACGAGCGCCAGAGCGCGCCGGGGAAGCTGGCCCGATAGGACCATCCCAGTTTCAATATCCAGAACGGCTTCAAACTCTCCGTAGACCGCGTGGAAATGTGGTCGACCGTGTTCTCGATAGAACAGCCCTACCACGATGCCAAAGAACCGGCTCAACTCCGGCATGGGATTATGATAGGCTTCTTATCCGATTGTGACAACCGCCTAACGCACGGCGCTGAAGAGCGAGCCACCTAAAGGCGCGTCGCCTCTAGCGCGTTGTTAGGCAGCAAGTTTTGTTTTGAGAGTTACTGCCTTAGCAATCAGATCATTAATGTAATCCTGAAAGAGTCCATGTCGAATGTTGCCTGCCCATCTTTCAATTTCCCGAAATGACCGTGGCACCTGCTGGCAATTATCATAAAATCTAAAGACGGCAGTCATAAGCTCCTCTCCGAATACAGGTAGATCAGAGCGACATGCCTCAAACGACTCTCGGTGACAGGCAGCTTCTACACGTTGGGCGATTTCTTCAATGGTCATTGCCTTAATATATGGTGGAAGCTCGTTCGCTGGATAAGCTTCTAAAAGCTCAATCACTTCTTTGAGTCCAGAAATGATTGTGCCAATTTCTTGGGATAGCAAAACCCGGACGTGTCTCACTGAACGCTGCTCTTTGAGGCGTTCATAGCCCGCAGTGAGCAACGCGCCAAGGATGACACCTCCTATTGTGAGCATGATTTCAAACATGGTGTATCTCTTGCCGCCTAACGTCCCGGCTCCGCCGCGCCCCTACTTTTGGCGTCGGACTGCGGCCGGCTGTTAGGTCGCGTTTGGACCTAGTGCAAGTCGCACATGACCACGGATAGGTACCCGACATCTATAGCAAGGCTTTGCGCCTGAACCTGCACTTTGAAGCTTGGTAGATCTGTTCCGAGGGCAATACAATAAAGGGAGGTCTGGCCCCTTAAGTTCGTCCCACATACGTTATCCTTTTTAGGCCTGCAAAGTTAGACCCCTCCGGCGAACCTCACCGGGCTTGACTTCAGAAAGCGCGCGCCGCAGCTCGGGAACGAGTGGCCGCAGAAACTCGAGCTGTTGCGCCGAGCCACAAGAACGACGACGGCAATCGCGAAATTGGAAACCGCTTGCTGGTAACTCAGACGTTGGTCGGTAGTGACAAGCACCTCGACCTGACCCGAGGCAAAGCAAGAAGTGCCCCGTTCTCGTGGGAGGTCATCCCATTTCCGGACGGAGCGAACCTCGTGGTCCGGAAGCTCGCGGCTGAATCTATGAGGTACGCCTCGTCAAGCAGAATCCGCATGCGCCAACACTGATTCCTTGGCCAATTCCAGTACGTCAACCGCGTGCTTGTGGCT
>DATFCE010000219.1:0-11678 GCA_035253365.1 Nitrospiraceae bacterium | reverse complement strand
GCGGAGCTCGCGGGTGTTCAGGCGGACCATCAGGCCGAGTTTTTTGCGATGGCGCAAAGTCGCTTTCCATTGATCTACGCTGAAGGGTCGGCGCCGATGGATTCGGTCCACCGGCTTATTCGCGAACTGACCATCCCTGCGCCACGGCTCGTAGCTCGGACGTTCTAAGATGGCAAGCTCAGCACACTGATTATGGGATTTGTATGAAGCTCCGGCTGGCCTCTGCAATCGCCGTCACGATGACGCTCCTCGCATTTCCAGCGGGAGCCGAAGATCGATCGCCATCATCCATCTTGAGCGCCGATCAGTCATCTCTACAGTCGTTTGATGTGTCGGAGGCCACCCGGTTGCTCAAGCAGCTCTACCGGAAGGGGACGGAAGCTCTTGCAGATCACGTTGAGGTGCAAGGAGGGGTTCAGCCGAATCGCCAGGGGGAACGGCGCGGTCATTTGAGCCTGAAGCTATACCCCAAAGGGAAATCGCAATCAGAAGAAGGAATCATGGCCGAGACGTGGTTCGGATTCGGCAAGACACCGGAGGAAGACCGTCTGTATTTCGACTTCAAGTTTTCCAAAGACAACAAACCAACCTTCGCCCCGCACGACTATATCTAATCGATCACGGCGCTTCTTCCCGGTAAATGAACGTCTTGCTGTAATGTTCAACATAAAGCGCTGGTCGGCTGCGATCGTTTGTTGGGGTATTCTGAACGGCTGTGCCGCCGGCCCGCAACCTGGCGTCGCCGGTCCTTACCAGACATGGGATGACGTGATTAACCGATGGATCGGCGAGCATCAGGATGACCTGTACTACGAGCTGGGGCCGCCGACATTTCATCCTGCCGAGCTCAAAGATGGCTATCGGGAGATGATGTGGGATATGACAGTCGCCAGCATGCCGGGTCAGGCCGAGGAGTATCACACGCTTCCACTCTACAGCAGTCAAAATTGCCGACTCGTGTTCATCGCGGACAGCACCGGTGTCATCAAGGCCGGACGGCGCATAGGCTGCGACTGATTGCTGCTGATCCCGTCTAGACACGGGCCGTTCACAACTGTAGTGTGAGAGCCGTTATGACCGACGCGATCAAACGAATCTTCACAGAGTGCCGGACTATCGCCGTGGTCGGCCTCTCGTCCAATCCGTCGCGGCCGTCCTATCACGTCGCGGCTTACATGAAACAACACGGTTATCGCGTGATACCAGTCAACCCCAATGAAGACATCGTGCTTGGCGAACGGGCGTACAGTTCGTTGAACGAAGTGAAGGAGAGGATTGACCTGGTCGATGTTTTTCGGCGATCCGATCAGGCGGGCGCGGTGGTGGACGAGGCGATCAAGATCGGCGCACAAGCCGTGTGGCTCCAAGAAGGCGTGGTGGATGTGGCCGCGGCTGATCGCGCCCGCCGCGCAGGTCTGCTGGTCGTGATGGACCGTTGCTGGCTCAAGGAGCACCGGCGAGCGCTCGGTAGCTTATGAAAATCCTAGCATTCAGCAGAATCGATAGGGTCAAGCCTGTAGTACTGGTAATAAAAACGTGAGATTTTTATGAAGAAGGGCGGGGGTACTGGCGGTAAGCCGATTCTATCCGGCGACAAGCTCCTGAATCTTCGTCAGCAGCGTCTGCGTGGAAAGCGGCTTCTGAAGATACGAGTCATGGGAGGGCATCAGCGAGTGGAACCGATCGGCGACGGCATAGCCGGAAATGAACAGGACTTTGAGCGACGGCACTCGTGCTCGGAGGCGTTGCGCTAAGGTCGGCCCATCCATCCGCGGCATGACCACATCGGCCACCACCAATCGGCACGCTTCCATATCGTTCTCATGCTGCTCCAACGCATCGAGACCATCCACCGCTTCCCACACGTCATATCCTTTCGAGCGAAGGATATTCGCCAGCAGGCGGCGCACATCCGGCTCATCTTCAACTAAGAGAATTTGATACCCACCTTTCAGCACGGTGGCGGGCGCCCTGAGCGTATCCGCGTGCTCGTGAACCTGCGGCAAGGTCATCGTAAATACCGTTCCGTGGCCAGGCATGCTTGCCACATCAATCGAGCCCCCGCTTTTTATCGCGAATCCCTGCACCATCGCCAGACCAAGCCCTCGGCCGACCGTCTTGGTGCTGACATACGGTTCGAAGATATGGACCTGCGCCTCGGCATCCATGCCATGTCCGGTATCCCGTACCAGAATCTGAACACTGGAGCCGCTGCCCGCCCCTGCCGGCGTGGAATTATCCGGGCTGATTCGCTGTGTCTCGATCGTCACCGTCCCGCCGTCAGGCATGGTCTCCGCCGCGTGTTGAGCCAGCGTAAGCAGACTTTCTTGTAGTTGTGCGCGATCCACGAATATGCGGTCGGCATCAGGGGCAAGAGCCAGACGAAGCGTCACCGACCCCCCGACCGCCTGCTGCAACTGTTCTTCCATGGCAGCAATGACAACATTCGGCTCGACGACCGTCTGATCAGCCGCGCGCTGCCGGCTTAACGTCAAAAGCTGCTTCGTCAATTTGGCCGCGCGGCGGCCCGCGTCTTGGATTGCCGACACATGGTCATGGCCGGTGTCCGGCGGCAGATTCATCTCTAAGAGTTCGGCATGCCCGTTAATGAGGGTTAACAGATTATTGAAGTCATGCGCCATTCCTCCTGCCAGTCTCATGAGACCCTCAATCTTTTCTGCCTGATGCAGGGCCGCCTCGGCTCGTTTGCGTTCCGTGACATCGGTAATCGTCTCAATCACATGGATCCGGCCATCGGCTGTCACGGTTTTTGACCATTGCACCAATAGATACTGCTCGTTTGGAAGCGGGACTTCGTTCGAGACGATGGCATCGCTCTGAAGCGCCTCGGGCATTTTGCAAAAGCTGCAGGGACTCTCGCATTGGGCAATCTTCTCGTAGCACCGCTCGTTGGCGATTTCACCGAACTTGCCTCGCCCCATCTCATTCTGAAATTGCACGGTATACGAGGTCGGATCGATGACCGTGACGATGACCGGCTGGGAATTCAGGAGACTGCGGGGATCATACTGCGGTAATGGTGCGGGCATGCTGGCTCCTTTCCACTCGGCCGGCTACTGAAAAGTGTAGCAGACGCAAACGGAGCCCAACGTCGTGAAAACATGTGGCAATGGCGGCTTATGCGTGGTGCAAAGGCAAGGTAAAGAAGAAACGGCTGCCTTGGCCTGGAACGCTTTCAACCCAGATGGCGCCCTGTTGCAGTTCAACCAGGTGCTTGACGATGGCGAGGCCGAGCCCGATCCCACGAGTCTCGGAACGATCCGATGACCCGCGGTAAAATTTCTCGAAAATCTTTGGAATGTCTGACGGTGGAATGCCGCTTCCCGTATCGGCCACACAGCTCCGGATCACTCCATCCCGGCATTCCAATTCCACTCTCACTTCTCCACCGCGGGGCGTAAACTTTACCGCATTCTGTAACAGGTTGGTATAGATCTGGACGGTCTTGTCGGGATCGCAGCGCGCCGGCGGCACACTCGCCTCACCGGACGAGATGATGCGCAGTTGTTTCTCGCGCGCGATGGGCTCCAAGCCCTCCAGCAAACCGCTGACCAGCTCGGCCAGTGAAACGGGCTGCAAGCGGAGAGTGATTTGTCCCGCTTCAATCCGGGCGAGGTCCAAGAGCTCAGTGACCATGCGGGTGATGCGCTCGACGTTCGCTTTGATTCGGGTGAGATAATAGTTTTGTTTCTCCGTCAGCTCCCCTGCCAAGCCGTCGAGCATATTGTCCACATACCCTTGGATCGCCGTCATGGGGCTGCGCAAATCATGCGACACAATGGAGACAAATTCGGATTTGCGTTCATTGGCTTCTTTCAATTTGTCGTTGAGACCGGCCAATTCCTGGTTCAGGTGTTCTAACTCCGCGGTTCGTGTTTCGAGCTGCTGCTCCTGCCGGTGGATTCGCACTTGGTTGTTCACGCGGGCCAAAAGTTCATCCTCGTGAAACGGCTTGCTGAGATAATCATCGGCGCCGGCGGCAAAGCTCTCGACTCGAGCGTCGGCCCCGGCCTTGGCCGTTAGGAAGATGACGGGAACGGCATGCAGCGCCTGGTCCAGGCGCACCGCCTTGAGCAGGTCATACCCGCTCATCGCCGGCATCATGACATCCGTGAGGATGACCTCCGGCCGGACACATCGCGCGTGTTCCAAGGCCTCGATTCCGTCGCGGGCGAGCACCACGTGATAAGGTCCATTCAACAGCCGGTGAAGATACGCCCGCATATCCGGATTATCATCGGCCACCACCACGGTCGGCTTTGTTCCATCGCCGGAGGTTTCGTTCATTTGCCGCTCGTCGTGAAACCGATGGTCGTCGAACACCGGCATCAGACTGCTGTCGCCGTCATCATGAGGCGTGACTGCCTGGAGATCGACCTGCCCGATGGGAAGAGCGACCCGAAAAGTGGATCCTCTTCCTAATTCGCTCGCGACCATCACGCTGCCCGCATGGGCCAAGACAATTTCTTTGACCAAGGCGAGGCCGATGCCTGCGCCTCCAAAGCGCCGGGTGGGGCTCTGTTCCACCTGAGTAAAGCGGTCGAAGATACGGTCCACTTGATCGGCGGGAATGCCGATGCCGTTATCTTGGACTTCGAATTCAACCATCTTGTCATCTTTCCGCAATCGAAGACGAACATGCCCGCTGGCGGGATCGCTGAATTTAACGGCGTTGGAGAGAAGGTTATACAGCACCTTCTTGAGCTGACGGGGATCGGCCTCGATTGGGCAGGCCGCGTCCAACCCCGAGCCGTGGATTCGCGGCCGCGCGCTCGACTCAAAGTTCGACGCCACGTCGCGCACGAGCGCGGCCAAATCGATCGATCGTTTCTTGGGTGTAGCATGCCCCGAGTCGAGTTTGGCGAGATCGAGCAGCTCATCGATCAACGACACGAGCCGCGCGGTGTTTCTCAAGCCCATCGCCGCGATGTCCCGATAATCCGCCGGAACCGGCGATGCGAGAAGACCCTGATAGGCGCCCATGCTGAGCGTGAGCGGCGTGCGCAGCTCATGGCTGATATTGGCGAAAAACTCGCTCTTGAGGCGGTCCAGTTCCAGCAATTTGTGATTCGAGCTTTCCAATTTCCGCCGCGCCTGGAATTCTGCGCGCTGAAGGCGCTCGTAGAGCACGACGGCGATGATCAGAGCCACGCAGGTCCACACGAGAAAGAATGAATTTTGGATCACGTCGGAGACGTTGGCCACGCCCGGGCCAGCGGCGAGATTAGCGGAATAATAATAGAGAAGGGTGCCAAGCTGAGCCGCCAGGTGACCGCGCCAGGACACGGGGACAATGACAGCCGCGGCCAGCATCACCAGATTAAGACCATTATAATATTGCGAAGAAAACCCGCCCAACAAGACCGTCATATGAACAACGCACACGTTGGCAAACAAGATCCAGAAGGCCAACAGCGCGGTCGGCCGGAATCGGGCAATCTGTAGTCTCAGCCCAAGGAAGCCGATCAAGAGGCCGGACTCAAGAATCGTGCGAACGATGAAGAGCGAACTGAGTGACTCGTGATGAATGAGAAGATCAAGGATGCCGAAGACAGGGTTGGCGATCAGCCCGACGATATACAACACCGTCAGGCGTTGCACGGCGAAACGGTCACGCCATTCCTCATAGGTATCCAGCCTGTCCGGCTTACCGGACTGATGTTCTGTGTCCTGCATACAAGGCCGACGTTTTGCCGATGGTGTGTGGCGTGAGATACGGGAACAAACTGTGATCATGCAGGGCCATGGCCCCCGCCTTCGGATGAAGTAAGTACCGAGGACAGGGGAAATCTACGCCCCGTCCGGCAGAGAAGTCAAACGGGAGTTGGGACCGCTGCTCGATCCTAGACGACCCGGACCATAGTTACTTCTACGAGGTGTTTTCAGGTGTTGGTTGGTAGTACTCTTGCCATGTTTGACCGTCTGTCGATCCTAATTCAGGGAGGCTCGCGATGAGAGTTCGCGTGATGGCCGGCGCTATCCTGAGCGCTGCATTGGTGGCCGGATGCGTCAGTGAGGAGACGTATCTTAAAACGCAAAGCGAGACCGAGAAGGCCCGCAAGGCGCTCACTCAGCAGACGGCCGCGTTGGATACGCTGAAGAGCCAGGCCGGCAAGGAGAAACAAGAGCTGGCCGACGCGCTGGCGCACGAGAAAGCCCGCGCCGCGAGCGATCTGTCGGCGGCCAAGAGCGACCTTTCGTCCAGTCAAGCTTCGCTCGCAAAAGCGCAGCAAGATCTCGACTCGACCAGGAAAGAAGTCGAATCGGCCAAGAGCAGCTATCAGCAGGAGCGAGAGAAGCGGCAAACGCTGGAAGCGGAAATCAACAAGCTACAGAATGCCAGGGAACTGCGCGACGAAAATGAGAAGCTGAAACGCGATCAACAATCACTCCGTTCCAACATCGAACACCTTGAGCAATTGCTTCAGACCAGCCAACAGGTCGTCGCCAACGGTCATCGGTCGCTGGAGGATGCGAATCGCCGCGTCGCGGCGGCGGCCAAAGAGAAAGAACGGGTCGCGGCAGCGCTGGCCGAGGCGCAGAACCATGCCCGCGAATTAGAACTGAAAGTGATTGCCGAGCAGGCGACCGCCGCGGAAGCGCGACAAACCGTCGAAGATCAGATCGGAGCCTTGAAAACCGAGCAGGAGCAACTCCAGCAGCGCACGGCGCATCTCAAACAGGACCGTGACCGGCTGCAAAACAAAGCCGAGGCGCTCCAGCGGCAGCTTCAGGCGGCGCAGCAGGACCTGGCCAATGGCCAGCATGCGCTGGATGAGACCAACACCCGTTTGACAGCGCTCAACGACGAGCGGGAGCAGCTCATGACGGCGCTCGCGGGCGCGCAGCAACAGGTGCGCGAGTTAGACGCGAAAACAGCGGCGGGCCAGACGAACGAAGCCAAGACGCGGCAATCGCTGGAAGGACTGGTCGGAAAACTCCAGGGCGAGCATGTGCAACTGAAACAACGCAGCGTGGAGTTGAGGGAAGAACGCGACCAGCTCCAGTCCACCATCGGCGACCTGCACCGGCAACTGCAGTCGGCGCAGCAGGAAATCGCGATCGGGAAGAAAGCGCTGGAGGAGACGAACGCGCGCCTAACGGCTGCCGCCGCCGAAAAAGAACAGGTCATGGCAGCGCTCGCGGAAGCCAGAACGCAAACGCGCGAGCAGGAGAACAAGCTTGCCGTGGAGCAAGCCAAGGCAGCCGCTCTGAACGATCAAAGTCAGGCGCTCACGGCGGGCGCCATGAAGGCGCAGGAAGAGATCGTCCGCTTGGAGAAGCAGATCGCGCAGCTTGAAGCCGAAAAAGCGCGGGGGGAAGAATTGGCCATACGGCTCTCCGAACGCGATCAGCAGATCGGCTCGCTCCGTCAGGCCGTCTCCGACCGCGACAGCGTGGCCGGCCGCGTCAGCGAGCTGATGGACAAGCTGGAGCAGGCCAACAAGCAGATCACGGAGTTGAACGGCGAGTTGTCCATGGCGGCCGAGCGCGCGATTCTTGCTGAAGAAGAACGCGACCGGTTTTCCTCGCACGTGACCCAGCAACAAGCCGCGCTCACGCAATCCGAGCAGGAGTTGAGCGCATTACGGCGCGAGTCGGACACGTTGCGGCAGGAACAGAGCGCCTTACAAGCGGCCCTCAAACAACAGGAAGAAGAACGGCTGAAAGCCGAAGAGGCTGAGAAGACCCGCCTCGAACACGAGCGGGCGACCAAGGAACAGGAGCGTATTGTCAAAGAGGAACAGAGCCAGCGCCTGGCTCGCGCTCAAGAACAGTTGACGCAAGCGCTACAAACCGAAATCGACAAAGGCGAGGCCCTGGTCCAACCATCAGGCGATCGCCTGACGATTATTATGATTGACCGCGTTCTCTTTGATTCCGGATCGGTAAAGATCAAGCCGGACGGGATGAAAGTGTTGAAGCGGCTGAGCGAGATATTGAAGACCATGCCCGATCGGCATATTCGGGTGGAAGGGCACACAGATAACGTCCCGATGGCATCGCGCTATCGAGAGCGGTTTCCGACGAATTGGGACTTCTCCACCGCCCGCGCCACAAGCGTCATTCGCTATTTGATTGAACAGGGAACCCTCAACCGAGAGCAGGTTTCCGCGTCGGGCCACGCCGACACTAAGCCGCTAGCCGCCAACGACACCGAAGAAGGCCGCGCCGCGAACCGCCGCATCGAGATCATCCTGACGCCGAAAGATCAGACCGTGGTCGCCAGCCAGGGGCAGTCGTAAGCGAGCGTCAAATCTTCTATCGTGTCCTTCCTACATGAGAAAGCGGTTTACGAGCTGCGGCACCAATCAACACCCGCCTGGACTGGATCGAAATCCCGATCCAAGGCCTGCAACGCTACTTGAGTGTCGATGGACGATGTATGGGTAAGGCTATCAATCCGGGAAGCGCGACATGCCGGTCATTCAGCCGGCACCTCTTTGCCTGAGCGGGTGAGGTAGGTCACAACGGATGGCAGCCCATACGCCGTTGCGATCAACACTCGCTCAACCGGTTCGCCGTCGACAAGGGGAACCACGCTCGCCATCACCGGAAACGAGGCAAAGGCATAGAGCAGTGCAATTTGGTTGGGGGGCAAGGTGACGAGCGCGGTCGCCGAGGAACTGGCCAGACTGCCGGTGGAAGGCGGCGTGACAAAGAGCTGTTCTGTTCCGGATTGCGGGATCACCTTCACCGTGAAGACCGTGCCGACCGGCGTGTTGGTGGCCGTCAACGTGATCGGCACCGGGTTATCCGCCCCAGCCGCCAGTGAGACATCGGCGGTTGTGTAGACGCCGGCCGGAGCGGACGGGACCGCCTGCCCGCCGACCGTGCTCATCGTCAAGGTGGGCACATTGATGAGCGCTGGGGTACTGGCGGCCGTAATCGGACCGAGGGTAGTGGTCACCGAGGCGGCGGGCGTCGTGGTGCCCACCGCGCAGGTCGTACACTCCAGTCGGATGCGTCCCGGTCCGCCGCCGGTCGGGCAGAACAGCGGCCCATTCAATGCTTGCACCGTGCCTTGATTCGTGAGCTGCGGCGCCACGAGGCGAATCGCGCCGCCACTCCCGGCTCCCCCGGCGAACCAATTACAGTAACCGGTGGCGGCAATATTCCCAGTGCCCCCGTTGGCCCGAATCGCCCCAGTCGACGTGATTGTCATCTGTGTCGTGGAGGCGATGACAATCGCGCCACCGCCCCCGGCACCCGAGGTGCCCCAGAGCGTCGTGCTACCGACCCCACCGCCGCCGCCCGAGCCGCCGAACAAGGGAACAAGGCTGACAAATGAGCTGTCGGCGCCATAGACCCCGTCCCCGGTCGTCACCCCCGGATACCGGCCACCGGCGCCACCGCCGGGACCTGGTGCCGACGTGCCATCCGTGTTGGTCATGCCCTTCGAGCCGCCCGGTCCCCCGGCGGAGCCGCCCGGCCCGCCGAGGCCGCCGGGAATGACGGCCGTCCCCACCTGGGAGGCCGGCCCCGCGGGCTCGCCATTCACCTGGATCGTGCCCGCAATCGTCACATCGCCCGTGGCCAGCATCGTCACCGGGGTATTCGCACTATTCCGTTGAAACTGCACCGTCGCGCCGCTGGGAATCGTGATGGTCGTATAGTGGAGGATGCCATCCGATGGAAGCGTGATTGTCGTCGTGCCGGTCGGCGGATTGAGCGCTCCGAGCGCCCCCGTGCTACCGCTATTAAACGCCTGCGCGATGGCGGGATTGGCTGTCAGCCAAACCACGCTCATCAGTAGGCTCACTAACGTTGCCATGCGCGTGAAGATCATGTTGGCTCCTTGGCCTGTCTCACGGCCATCCTGAGAGCACGTTCAGTCGAGACGTCGCTGAGGACTCAGGGCGGACAGGGCAGTGTAAATGTGCTGTAGGCGTTGAGAACGGCCACTTGCGCGGCCGGCAGCGTGAGGTTGGCTGTGGCGGTGGAGTTCGCACAGGTGCCGGTGCTGGGGGCCGTGGAGACCACCGTCGGCGCAGCAGCAAACTGCGGGATGACCTGCACACTAAAGATGGTGCCGGGCGGCGTGTTCGTCGCCGTGATCGTGACGGGGACGGGACTGGTCGTCCCCGGTGGCAAGGTCACATCGACGGTGGCGTAGGTACCGGCAGGGGTGGCCGGGGACGAGACCCCGCCGATCGCACTGATGCGGACCGTAGGCAGATTGGTGAGCGCCGGCGTACTGGCGGCCGTCACGGGCCCCGGGGACGTGACGATGGATGCCACCGGGTTCGTGGCCGCGATAAAGGGCATCGAGTAGGCTTCGAGGCGAATCCGGCCCGGCCCTCCCACGTACACCGCCGAACAGCCGTTCGGCCCGCCGAGGGCCTGAATGGTGCCTTGATTGGTGATCGACGGCGCGACCAGCCGGATCGCCCCGCCACTGCCGGCGCCCGCCGAACGATAATCACAGTAGGAGCGGTACCCCGAGCCTCCATTGGATTGAATGATGCCCGTGGAGGTCACCGTGATCTGGGTCGTTGACGCAAGGAGCATGGCCCCACCCCCGCCGCCACCGGATCCGCCATCCATGGCCACGGATGACGGCTGCGAGCCGCCCCCGCCGCCCGAGCCGCCGAATAACGGGATGAGCCCGACAAACGACGCGGGCGCGCCATAGCTCCCATCGCCGGTGTTCGTCTGCGGACTGAGAATTCCGGCACGCCCGCCGGAGAGGCCCTGTCCGGCCGCTCCCTCATAATTGGCGGTGCTATACGCGCCGGCTTGGCCCCCTTGAAAGCCCCCCGGGCCGCCTAACGCTCCCGCCAGCGGGCCGGTCCCGTTGCCGGACCGGGGGATGGCATCGTTGCCGTTGACGCTGATGATGCCGGCAATCGTCACCGTGCCTTGCGCCAGCATGATCACCGGCGTATTGGCGGCGTTCCGTTGGAACTGGACCGTCGCGCCATTGGGAATATTGATGGTCGTATAGTTGAGAATGCCATCCGGCGGGAGCGTGATCGTCGTGGTACCAGTCGGGGGATTCAAGGCCCCGAGCGCCCCCGTGCTGCCGCTGTTGAAGGTTTGCGCGAGGGCGGGGCTAGTTCCTAGCAGAATACTGATAACGGCTCCGATCGCCCACCGCGACACGACTTGCTTGTGCATACGCGACTCCTTTCGATTCACTCTCATGGCATGGATTCACTGACCGGCGGGGCGACGGTCACGCTGCTTCCGCTGGGAGTCCCCGGCACCGGCATCGCCTCGCTGACGGGGGGCGCCACGCTTAGACTGGACCCGGTCGGACTCGTCGGCACCGGCATCGCCTCGCTGGTGGACGGCGCCACCGTCGTGGTGAGCCCCACGGGCCCATTCGGCGGCGGCAGGGTCCCGCTGAGCGGCGGTGCGAGTCCCATCGTGCTGCCCGAGGGTGCGCTGGTCGCCGGCACACGGGGCGCGGGCATGAACACACTCACAAGACCGGGAATATGGCTCATGCTGGGGGTCGCCATGGCCACGCCGATCGTCACCGTACCGCTGTTGGCCGTGCCTAGCGGGGTGGAGACCGTAAACGTATACGTGCCCGGGGGCACGGTCGCACCAACGAGCAGCATGAGAGGGAGACTCGTCTCCGTGACTCCAGTCCGAATCGTCGCCGACAAGCCGGTATGGGAAAAGGTGACGCCGGTCGCGTGCGCTAA
>DATFCE010000218.1:0-12428 GCA_035253365.1 Nitrospiraceae bacterium | reverse complement strand
CGCAGCCCGCGGGAGGCGGCATGTGTACTTGACTCGCGTGTGCATACCATGGGATGGGACGGCCAAACCCATGGCGCCTGGCAGCACGAGCTGGAGAGCGCCGATGCCGTGATCAATCTTGCCGGTGAGCCGATTGCGGATAAGCGATGGACCAAGGCACGCCGGCAGATTTTGCGAGAGAGCCGTGTCGGACCAACCCGCCTGCTCGTCGAGGCGCTGGGACGTCTGCCCGGTCGGCCGCGCACATTCATCAATACATCGGGCGTAGGCTATTATGGCCCTCGCGATGCCACCGCCGTCAGCGAGCAGACCTCTTCTGGTTCAGGCTTCCTGGCCGAACTCTCTACGGCCGGCGAGCGGCAGGCGATGCAGGCTGAAGATTGTGGTATCCGCGTGATTCGGCTTCGAATCGGCATCGTCCTCGGCAAGGACGGCGGCGCGCTTCCTCGGATGATACTCCCGTTTCGATTCCTCGCGGGCGGGCCGATTCTACCCGGCGATCAGTGGATCTCCTGGATCCATCGACAAGACCTTATCGGCATCATCCAATGGACGTTGGGCAATCCACAGATCAGCGGACCCGTCAATGGCGTGGCTCCCGGCTCGGTGACCATGAATGAATTTTCTCGGACCATCGGCCACGTGTTGGGACGCCCTTCCTGGCTGCCGATCCCGGAACTCGTTCTCCGTCTTGCCCTGGGTGACCTTGCGACCATATTGACGACAGGACAACGTGTAGAACCGGCTGTGGCCCTGCAGGGCGGCTATGTCTTCCGATATCCGACTCTCGAACCGGCGCTTCACGAGATTATGGCGACGACCTCCAAACCCTGCCCTCGTGATTTGAGCAAAAAGCAGAAATACACAGACGGCTAATAAGGACCCGTTGGGGTCACGATTGGCGTAGGCATACGGTCCTCCTCCGGATGCCAGACGAACCTTGAGATCAAAAGAAACCGCTTCGATCGCCTCATGAACGATCTTCATCCCGTGCTTCGCAGTTCTTGCAATCAAGCGTCTGTCCCAGATATCGGCGCCGACCGTCTTCGGTCAGCACCCACGGCCGGCTGACAAACGGCGGCTGATGGCGGACATGCTGCCCGTGCCCGCATGCCAGGTCGGCCACCCAATCGCCGTGCTCGTCCTGGTGAAAGCCGGTGATGGATTGCTGCATCGAACTACGGCGCCGCCTTCAGTGCCGGCTCCAAGCGGAACGCTTGCTGAAACAATAGTCCGAATTCCGCGCGGTCGCTGGCTCCTTGCTCGGTCCGGTCCACCAAGGCCCGTGCTTGTACAGGTTGACCTACTCTCATGAGGCACCGAGCCTGGTCCAGATGGTTCTGAATCTGCAAGTACGGCGGAAGCCGCTCGGTTCGCACTTTTTCGAGATAATCCAACGCCGCCGCGCAATCAGGTTGGCGTACCCGGCCGAGTGAATAATTGCGAAACCCCCGGCTGAGATTTCGCCCCAACGCGAGGAGCGCGTAATCCGACACCGGCGAATCGGGAAACGTCTCGATCAAAGTCAGAAGATGGGCGATGCCCGCGCGCAGGTGATCCCCGCGCTGCCAAAGCAGGAATTTCCCCGCTTCGTCGCCGGCTAGAGAATCGCGCATCAAGAAGGCCCCCGCACCGTGTCCTTCCATGACCTCTATCGCCGCGGCATTCGAACGGACCGGTTCTGTGTCTTCATGCACCGGACCTCGATAGACGGCCATGATGCGATACGCCCCCGGCAGGGGAAAGGTCCACCCTCGTCCGCCGTAAAAGATCGGGAAGACCGCCGCGACTTCCTCGCCGGGACGAAGCCGTTTTCGCGTGTCGATGGCGTCCGCATAAAATAACGGCAAAAATACCAAGCGCGGCCGGCTTGCGCTGGCGACTTCAATCTGCACAACGCCTGTCTGCGGGTCCAGAACCTTGGGTGCGTCCACAGGCGCCGTACCCGTATTGCGGAGCCGAACCGTGACATAGACGGGCTCCCCTAGAACCACCTGAGTTTTTCCCGTCTCCAGAACCAGTTCAAGAGAGGTGTCGGGATGTTCTTGTCCGGACGCGTGGCCAGAGATGAGAGCCAAACCGATCATGGCGACGATGCCGCGCAATACCGTTTTCCGGATTCCGTGGCGCTCGTACTCGTGTGGCATCCCACGACCTCGTGTCACTCGCAATCGATGACCGTTAACGCTTCGACATGCGGCCATACCGCGTGCTCCTCCGTGACCGATAAGAACGGCGCGGCGCCGATGGCGCCCGGAAACTTGCATTGGGCGGGATGATTTTGCAAATGGTCCCGGCTCTGTGCCGAGAACTCAAAGACCCAATCCTCCGCGACATCGTCGGTCTGCGTCATAATTGTGGTGCCATCGCCATCGCTATGGTGCAGGTTGAACGCATGGCCGATCTCATGCGCGGTCGTCCGCAGGTATCCTGCGCCGTTGGTTTGGATATAGGTCACGGGATAGAAAATCGCGAAGGCCGAGCGGGTATGCGTCTGCCACATTTTGCCCAAAATGAACTCGGGAATACAGGCGTCCAGGACTTCGCCATAGTGATTCACGACCGCGCCATACAGATGATACGTGTTGCAAAACAGAAAGGGGCAGATGGACGTAGGGAAAAGGGACAAGGTGCGGTGTCCATTCTCCAGAGTCGTTAACTCGGCATCGCTGATGCAGTCCTCCCCCGGAATACTGAGCGGCGCAATCGTCGTTTCATCCTCCTCCACCTGAAGCTTGAGACCCGCTTCGTCGTAGATGCTTGCCAATGTCACCGGTTGGCCATTGACCATCTGCTCCGGTGGAAAGGCCGTTCCCGTCATCCGATCGAACTCCAGGGACACGCAGGACACGAGCAGGCAGAATGATCCGATGCCAGCCATCTTACGAACGAAGCGGAATGTCGATTGTGCGAACATGCGGCCTTCCAATACGCTGGAAAGCGACACCGGGAAGACTACGGCCGCCCTCGGTCAACGCCCACAGACCCTACCTCGCCGCCCACAGGATCCACACCCGGCTGCCATTCCACTGCACCGATGTCGCAACCCGCCACATCATTGCCGTTGCCGTCGCGTGGCCGCGGCCGACCGCGTTGATCCACGTTGTCGCATCCCGACCCGGCATCGATCACGGGGCTGTCCGATAGGGGTAGATGATTCTCCGTGGGACCGCCGTTGAAATCCAGCGCGCCGAGTTGCGCATCAAGCGGAACATCCTCGGTGCCGATCTGATCGTTATTTTGATTGTCTATCGTGCAGTTCAAGTCCGAGCCGATGAAATTGAACCCGTGAGACGTGACCGAGGGATGGCAGTCGGAGGCCGTAAAGTTCTGGCGGCGATTACCGGCAAGAATGCTGTTCTGGATCGTGATCGTCGGACCCAGGCCGGCCCATTCAACTCCGCCTGCGCCGGCTGCTCCGAATACATCATTGTTGGAGATCGTCACGTCGCGCAAAGAGAGCGATGCATCGCCCCCGACATAAATACCGCCCCCATGGTCACCCGCTTGATTCCCGCTGATCGTGCTCCGGCCGATGAAGACGGTCCCGCTGTCCAATTCGAGGCCGGCGCCTTGACCGGGTATCGCCTGTCCCCCTGCATTCACACTTCCGTTATTCCCAATGATCGCCGAATCCAAGATCTCCACTTCCTGTGTAAACAATAGAGCCCCTGCGCCATTGCCTCCTCCGTTCCCGGAAATGGTCACGTGTCGAAGCGCGAGAAAGCCAACTTGCGCGTAGAGTCCTCCGCCGCCGCCGGCGCCACCAAACCCGGCTTCGTTGTTGCGAATCATCGTATCGGACAGCAGAAGGCTCGACCCCTCGCTGCCTTTCGCATAGATGCCGCCGCCTTGGAATATCGAAGAGTTGTCTTCGATGATGCAGTTGTTGATCTCACCATAGAAGTTGGCTGCGTCGACAAGAATACCGCCGCCGGTCGTATCATTCGTCTTCGCGTTACGGACGGTGAGATTGGAAAAACGGAAGAGGCCGCCAAGAATGAAAAAGGCTCGAGAAAAGACGCCGCTCGCCGGTTGAATGATCGTGTTTGAAGCGCCGGCGCCTCGAATCTCCACGAATCGTCCGGAATTCAAGGTCAGATGATCCTCCGGTTCGGCGCTCAAACTATAGATTCCGGTCGGGACGTTAATAATGATATGGGCGGTGCCGGGCGTAAACGCATTGGCCTGCTCCACGGCGGCTCGTAAAGAACAGAGATTGTCTGTGCCTTCAGCGAGACACTGAAGATCGTTCACGATGGTATCGTGCAGATCCTGGGTAGTGTTCACATCGAACGTGACGGTGGTGGCGCAGCCGGACAGGACCATCGCGCCCCCCATAAGAAGAAGCACGTTCATGTTCCATGACCTCATATCTCTCCTTGCGCAGGCCCTTTGTGTTAGCGGACGATGCGTTCGGTAAACGCCACCAGGTCGGCTGCGAAGTGCTCGGGTTCCTCCCAGTGAAAGGCATGTCCGGCGCCGGGATGCACCACAAGCCGCGAGTTCGGGATCATAGCCGCGAGGATTTCAGTCAGGTGTCGCGGAATGAGTGCGTCTTGATCTCCCCAGACGATGAGAGTCGGCGCCACGATCTTACGAAGCTCCTCCGAGAAATCGGCTTCCAAAAAGGCATGAAACACCGCTCTCCACACCCGCGCCGGCACTTTTAGGCTTTCCTGTATCACGGTGTCGAGGAATGCCGACGGTATCGGCTGAGCCAGCGTGCTCTCTTGAAACTCACGCACAAAGTCCGGATCGATCGGGTCCGCCAATGTCGAGACGGCAGATTTCCAGAGTTTCACCACCTCCGGAGCGCTTCGCCAGCCGGCAACAAACGAGCCCATGAGTACGAGTCCTTGTGTGCGCCCGGGATAATCCAATGCCAAGCGTTGAGCGACGGAAGTGCTCATAGAATGGCCGGCGATGACGGCTGACCCAAGGGTAAGGGTATTCATGAATGCCGCCACGTCCGCCGCAAATTCATGTGGACCATAGCCCGCCGCAGGACGATCCGCATCGCCATGGCCTCGTTGCGACAGCGCGAAGGCATGAATGGATGCGGGCACATAAGGCAGCACGGGTTCGAAGGAATGCCAAGAGTCGGTCACGCCGTGCAGAAACAGCACGGGTATGCCCGAAGGATCGCCCTGCTCGACATATTCGAGCTTGACCCCATTGGGAAGCTCTATGGATTTGCGAGTGAGTGCCGTCCTGCCTCGCGTCATTTGCCTTCCGTTGTTTATCTGCTCTGCGCTGCAAGAAACGCTTCGAAGCGTGAGAGGTGAAATTCGTTATCCGCTTTGGACCAGGCACGGCGGAAACGCTCTTCCACGGTCGCGGCTTCACCGTCACGGTGTTGAGCCCGCAAACTCCGGGCGAGGCCGTACAGCGACCATGGATTCTCCGGTGTTCGCTTCAGGTCTTCACGGTAGACCGCTTCGGCATTCGCGGCGCGGCCCGCGCTGAGGAGGACTGCGCCTAAGGACTCGCGCACCGGATAATACCAATCCGGCGGTTCGTAGTAGCGAAGCCGGTCTTGAAGAACGACCGCCTTCTCGAAGTGATGAATCGCTTCTTCGGTCCGGCCATGCCGAGCCGCCATCTGTCCCGTCAACACGCGCGAAGCGATCTGAAGCAGCGTCTTGGCGGGATTCAGCCCGATCATTCGCTCTGCCGGCATGGCGTCGGCAAGCTGATCGAGCTTCGCCTGCTCATCCTTGGCATGGTCGAGCTGGCCTTTCGCAGTGAACGCCATGCCCCGCGCATAGTGCCAGAGCGCGACGCTGTAGCTCAAATCAGCCGGTGGAGACGGCTCGCGCAGGATGTCGTCCCACCGTCCAAAGCGGACCAGTGCAACGAACGGAGTCGGGACGGTTAATTCCAATTCCGGCACTTGGCGAACGACGTCCAGCGAGACGGCTTTCATTAAATCCCGCGACGTTTGTAGCGCCTCCCCGCTACGGCCTTGCATCGTCAAAGCGGCCCACAAAAAATGAATATTGTGCGGATAGTAACCGACCGGATACACCCCGGTGAGATGGCGGCCTTCCAGGTAATGCTGGTCGGCCGAGACCGCATGCGCGTTGCGTTCGACGGCCTTATCGTATTTCCCGACCCGGATATAGATGTGCGACGGCATGTGCACGAGATGGCCTGCGCCGGGCGCCAGACTGGGCAGCCGTTCGGCGCACGGCAGCGCGCGTTCAGGCTGCCAGGCTTCGACCGCATGGATATAGTAATGGCAGGCGCCGATGTGCTGAGGATGGCGCTTCAACACGCCATCCAGCGATTCCACGATCTCCATGGTGCCGGGATGCGGCTGGCCTCCCAGCGACCAATAATCCCACGGCCGCAGATCCATGCGGGCCTCCGCAGCGAGCGTCGTAGCATCCGGATCGTCCGGGTATTGCTTGGCAACCTTCCCCATGGCCTCAGCGTAGGCCTGATCCAACGCCTTCCGATCGGCGTCGGGGGCCACGGAATACCGCGTGGCCAACGCGTCGATGTACGCCCGCTCTTGAGGCGTGGCCTTCTCGGAATGCGCTTTGGCTTTCTGAATCGCTTCGTAGCCACGGCGCTCCGCTTGCCGATCCATCGGGGCGTTGATATTCGGACCTAAGGCATAGGCAATTCCCCAATACGCCATGGCCGCGTCGGGATCAATCCGAGCCGCTTCTTCAAATGCACGAATGGCTTCTTCATGATTGAACGCATAGACGAGCCGCAGCCCTTGGTCGAAATATTGCTGAGCTTTCGGGTCCGTCGTCGTGATCTGATGATGCAGTGTCCCGAGATTGTCGAAGAGCGGGACGGTTTCTGAGGCGTCTGCTATAGGGACGGACATTCCGGGCCACCCACAGATCACCAACACAGCAAGAGACATAACGACGAGAGGAGATGGCACATAAGTTCCGCTTATCCTGAAGTCTCTCATATCTTCACCTCTACCGGTTTCAAAATGATGACGCGGCGCACAAAGATAATTTGTGGCGCATCTTCGGGTTACAGATGCGCCACAGATACTTACTTGTCAAGAGCGATTTGTGACACCAACTCTTAGATTTCAGCGTTTATTTCATCTCTACGGAAATTGACACCGGCACGGGATTGGAGATGATGTCGAACACCGGCGAATACTTGCACAGCTCTTGCAGCGTGGCCGCCGAGGCATCGGATTTAACGGTAAAGCTGACGCGGACGTTCTGATAGCCCCGTCGAATCTCGTCCGACAAGCCCAAAAACCCGTGCAGGTCCAAATCACCTTCGAGCTTGGATTCCACTTCTTCGATTCTGATGCCGCGCGCCGCCGCGTGGTACACAAGCGACGTGGTCAGACAGCTCGCTAACGCCTGCAGGACATATTCCGCCGGATTCGGCGCCGTATCCTGCCCGAGCAGGACCATGGGTTCGTCGGCTTGCAGCGCGAAGGGCTCTTGACGCAACGCTTCTAGGCCCGCCCCTGAGAAGCCCTTGATCGTGGATTGGTTTCGAGACCCATTGATCCACCGGTTTTCCAGACGGAACTGAAACTTCGCCAGCCCGGGATTGCCATTGATCGCCTTGATGGTGTCTCCCATCCGATCGACATCCACTCCATTGACCATTCCGCTGATGACTGTCTGCTCCATGGCGCATCCTCCTTGTGGGTTATGGGTTAACGAACGAAACAACATCTGATCGGCATATCGACACAGATCTTCCCATTGCATGATGATTACGCTCCTGATCCCCACGACTGAACCAACTTTGGCTCGCCAGAGCGTACCCAGCCCTCTTCCTTCCGGCTGCTGCACGTAGGGCCGTCAAGTGACACATAGGTCCGGCGGAGAAGGGCCATTGAGAAGGGCTCGAATCGATTCCACGGCAACAAGGACAGGCTGCGGGCGAGGAGGCAATACCCGACCAACACCCGCACCGACGTTCCTATCAACTGAACCCAGAGTATCCAGTGCAACGGCGGCCATTGGCCGAGGACCAGGAGAATCACATACGCCACTCTCACCTGCACCGAGAACGCGGTGAGCGAGGAATCACGCCAGGCGAAATGGACCGCCTGAATCACGCAGAAAACCATGGTAACGGCAAAGCCCCAGGACCATCCACTGAGGCCGGTCACAAGCAATGGGATCGTCATGAGCCAGTACCACCATCCACACCCACCCACCCCAGGCGCGCCGGGACGCGCCACTTCCCGACCAATATCTCCACGAATCCTCATCGTTCCCTCCTTGTCTTCACCCCTCCTTTGTAAGGAGGGGAAGGGGGAGGTAACTGACCTCTACCCCACCGACCCTCCCTTACAAAGGGAAGGACCACTGTGCCGATGCCAATCGTTTTGCATGGCCGATGCCACCGTATTGCCGGAACGTGTTCGTTGAAAAAATAGGAAGTTAGATGCTCTTCGAAGGGATCACGGCATCGCGGAATCTCGTGAGTCGCGAGATGTCGGAAGGAGTTTTGCGGAATCTCAGAAAAAGCGAAATCCGGTGCAGCGCGTAGGAAACCTCACTCTTGTGGCGGTCGCTTGATGCCGAGCGCTTTCATCCGGGAACTCAACGTCGAGGCATGCATGCCAAGGAGGTGCGCCGCGCCGTTCTCACCGGCCACGCGCCAGCCGGTTTTCTCCAGCGCAAGGAGGAGATTTCGCCGTTCCAGCGCCTCTAACTCTTGCGCCGTCCGGATCTGCTGATCGCTGTCATCGGGCATCGCGGTCTCCTGCCTCGTCTCCTTGATCTCTTCCGGCAAGGCGCGATCGAGGTTGAGGCGTCCATCCCGTGACGTGATCACCGCGCGTTCGATCACGTTTTGAAGTTCCCGCACATTGCCGGGCCAGGAGTACCGGCGCAACCGGCGAAGACAATCGGCGGACAGGGGTTCAATGCTCCGTCCCATTCGTTTAGCAAAGGTCGCCGCAAACTCTGTTGCCAACGCGTCGATGTCCTCGCCCCGCTCGCGCAACGGCGGCAGACGGATCGGAAAGACATTGAGCCGGTAATAGAGATCCTGACGAAAGGTGCCGTTCCGCGCAGCTTGCTCAATGTCCCGATTGGTCGCCGTCAGGATGCGGACATCCACTTTTCGTGTCTGCGAGCTGCCGACCGGTTCGAATTCGCCTTCCTGTAACACGCGTAACAGCTTGACTTGCAGATCGACCGGCAGGTCGCCGATCTCGTCCAGAAAGATGGTGCCCCGGTCGGCCAAGGCAAAGCGCCCGTCCCGGCGCTTGGTCGCCCCTGTGAACGCACCTTGCTCATGGCCGAAGAATTCGCTTTCAATGAGCGTCGCGGGGATCGCCGCGCAGTTCACTTTAATAAAGGGATGCTCGCGGCGCCGGCTGGCGGCGTGGATTGCTCGAGCAATGACTTCCTTGCCTGTTCCCGTCTCGCCGAGAATCAGCACGGTCGCATCGGTCTCCGCCACCTGCGCGACATCGTTCAACACGCTCATCATGGGCCGGCTTCGGCCGATGATATCATCGAAGTGATGCAGCGCGTTGAGCTCTTCTTTGAGCAGTTCCGCCTCGGCCGTCAACGAGCGGATCTTCTGCTCCGCTTCAAGCCGTTCATTGATATTGCGCAGAATCAAGGTATGGAACGTCTCGCGACGCACCTGAAACCGCGAAAGCGTGGCCTCGGCAGGAAATTCACGCCCTTCGGGACACCGCGCGTTCAACCCTCCCGGAATCCAGAGCGAGCGTTGGCCCTCCGGACGTGCGTCCAGCTCCGCGATCAGACGGAGCAGTTTGCCTGCGTCCTCCCCGCCGACAAATTTCCTGAAATCCTGTCCAACCATTCGATCGGCCGGGCACTGAAAGGCTTTTTCAGCGGCGGTGTTGACCCGGGTCACCTGAAGGTGTTGATCGAGCTCGATGATGGCGTCCATAGCGCTGTTCACCAAGCGGCCGAGCTTCTCCTCCCGTTCCTGCACCTCGGCTTCCGCTCGCAACCGCTGCAACTCCGCCGCCGCGCGCGCGGCGAAAATACGAAAGAGCGTATGAATCCGAGGTTCGTCGGGAATCGGTCGCCGATCAATCACCGCCATATGGCCGAGAATCCTGCCGTCAATGTCGAGCAGCGGCACACCCAAATAACTGACCGCCCCACTATTCTTGATGTCGGGATCATCCGGATAGAGCGTCAAGAGGTTATCCGTAAGATGGACCATCCGGCTGGTCTCAATGACCTGCTCGCACGGCGTGCCGGCAATGTCGATCTCGTAGTCATGCACCCAATTTCCGTCCAACCAAAACGCGAGGGCGCGCAGCCGCCTGCGCTCCTCTAAATACTCGGTGACCCAGGCGCCGTGCGTATTCAACGCCTTCGCCAGATTTTGAACGAGCGCGGCAAAAAACTGCTGTCCGGTTGCCGTTGCGGTTCCTTCCAGAATCGTCCGCAGCGCGACGTCTTCATCAAGGAGGCGCAGAGGTTCATCACGCTGTTCCATTGCACGCTCCGCTCGGCTCATTGCGACGGTAGAAGCAAGGCGGCAGTCTACACCGTCATCCCGGCCCCTGGAAAGATTTCGCAATCAGGATCAGCGCGCTCACCGACGAGATCACGAGCACGGCCGCTCTCGAATACCCGCGATCGAGCATACGCGCGATCCGTCCCGCCAAAAAATAGCCCAGCACAAAGCCGGGAATCAACCAGCATCCCAGCAGGAACTCATGCTGCCCAAACCGTCCGGCGAGATGAAGCAGCAGCAGCATGCCGATGGACGAGAACAGATACAGCACGGCCAATGTCGCGCGCAAGGTCTTGCCTTCCTCATGTTGATAGAGCAGCGCAAGGACAGGAGCCCCGATGGCCGCGGTAGTTCCCATGAATCCGGAAACCGCGCCGGCAGTGACCGAGTTCACGGGAGTCGACTCCAATTTCAATCCGACTGAGCTGGCAATCACCGCCACTAAAATCAGCGTGCCGAACATCAGTCCCAGGCTGGACGAAGGAATGGCAGACAAACTGAGGATGCCGACGATCATACCAATCACGAGGCCGCCCACCACCTTGTCGAGATGAGCCTTCTTGATGTGATGCCGCCCCGCGTAGGTCATCAGCGATGACAGGCTCACGCTGGCGAAGATCACCGGTCCTGGCACCAGCTCCAAGCTGATCAACGCCAAAAATGGCACAACCACGAGACCCGCGCCGAGCCCGGTGGAGGCCTGCAGGACCGCTCCGAGCGTAATAGACAGGATTGAGACCATGAAGGATAAGAAACCGAATTCCATTGCCACCAGCGATCGAAATCATTGGCCGTTCTGCGCATTAGTACCACAGGGGACATCATCGAGGTAAGGCAGTATAAATTGCGAGCCTGGAACTATAAGAACGGTTTTAGAACTCGGTCATATTGGCTGGAACCACACCGGAGCATCGCCCTAACCCTTGCCGGTCAGTCCATGAACAGGAAGAACTCTCGAAGGCCACCATCTCTCTGCTGGCCGGCGCGAGCGCCCGTAAGCCGGTACTGCAACTCCAAACGCCCGAGCGAACACGGGCACGCTTCAACACGGGGGCAGAACCCCCGCTCTCGTTCCCTTTGTGGCGCAGGTCAGGCGTCGTGCCATACTCGATTTCTCGCTTCTCTTGTCCTTCGGAAATTCTGTAGTGCGGGGCAGGGGCTTGTTCAGGTCAACACAAGTCGCTGTACGGTTCAGGACACTTATTGTCCGAGCAGCAACGCCAGTTGAAAGCGGCGGTCGAGCTGGACATGGTGCCGGAGAAGTTCATGAAGGCTTCCAGGCGGATGCGGCCTGGAGTCGGCTGTGAGAAGGAGATGCCGGTCACTGTGCCGGCACTTCTTTGCCGGAGCGGGTGATGAAGGTGACCGTGGACGGGTGACCAGAGGCTGCCGCCACCAGAATTCGATCAACGAGCTCGCCGTCGACGAGCGGGAACCACGCTCGCCGTCACCGGAAACGAGGCAAAGGCATAGAGCAGTGCAATTTGGTTGGGGGGCAGATTGACGAGCGCGGTCGCCGTCGAACTGGTCAGACTGCCGGTGGAAGGCGGCGTGACAAAGAGCTGTTCTGTGCCGGATTGTGGGATCACCTTCACCGTGAACACCGTGCCGACCGGCGTGTTGGTGGCCGTCAACGTGATCGGCACCGGATTGCTCGACCCGGCCGGAAGAGAGACATCGGCCGTGGTGTACATCCCGGCTGGCGTGGGCGGCACTGCGAGGCCGCCCACCGTGCTCATCGTCAACGTCGGCACATTGATGAGCGGTGGGGTACTGGCGGCCGTAATCGGACCGAGGGTAGTGGTCACCGAGGCGGCGGGCGTCGTGGTGCCCCCCGCGCAGGTCGTACACTCCAGTCGGATGCGTCCCGGTCCGCCGCCGGTCGGGCAGAACAGCGGCCCATTCAATGCTTGCACCGTGCCTTGATTCGTGAGCTGCGGCGCCACGAGGCGAATCGCGCC
>DATFCE010000217.1:0-10131 GCA_035253365.1 Nitrospiraceae bacterium | reverse complement strand
CCTCGAAGCGATCGATGATCGGATCGGGGATATTCGTATGGTCCATCGTGGCTTCCGGCACGCGTTGGCCTTCCGCTTTGATCACACGGGCCGGCACGCCGATGACGGTGGAGTTCGCCGGGATGGACTTCAGCACGACCGAGTTCGCGCCGATCTTAACATGGTCGCCGATCTTGATACCCCCTAAAATCTTCGCGCCGGCGCCCACTACCACATGGTTGCCCAAGGTCGGATGCCGCTTCCCGCGTTCTTTTCCTGTCCCACCGAGCGTGACGCCCTGAAACAGCGTCACATAATTTCCGACCTCGGCGGTCTCGCCGATCACGACCCCCATGCCGTGGTCGATGAAGAACCCATGGCCGATCTTCGCGGCCGGATGGATCTCGATGCCAGTCAGCAACCGGGCGAGTTGGGACAGGAAGCGTGGGAAAAACGGCACGCCCCATTGGCGAAGGCGATGAGCGACACGGTAGGCAATGAGCGCATGGAAGCCCGCATAGGTGAGCACCACTTCCAGACGGCTGGTGGCGGCAGGATCCCGCTCGAAGACCACCGCGAGATCTTCTTTGAGCATGCTCCACATACATCAATGTGAGGACGTTTCAGCTTGTTCAATCAAGCAAATGGCCTGCGCCGCAATGGCCTCTTCGCGTCCGATCGCATCCAAGCCCTCGCCGCTTTTGACCTTGACGTTGATCAACCTTCGTTCCACCTTGAGGACCTCCGCGATGGCGGCCTGCATACTGGTGAGATGAGGACCAAGCCGCGGGGCTTGCGCAATGATGACCGTGTCGAGATTGACGAGGCGATATCCGTTTTTGCTTAAAAGTCCGGCGATGTCGTCCAACAGCGTCAGGCTTGACACGTCCTTGAACCGGGGATCGGAGCTGGGGTAATGACGCCCAAGGTCGCCTTCACCCATGGCGCCGAGCAGCGCATCGCACACGGCATGGACCAGCGCATCGGCATCCGAATGCCCGACGAGACCTTGCGTATGCGCAATCTCCACGCCGCCGAGGATGAGCTTGCGGCCGGCTCCCAATGGATGGATGTCGTATCCGATGCCGATGCGCATGTTATTTCGTTATCCGTTAAACGCCAACAGAGACAAGATCCCGAGAAATGCGACATTCAGATTTTGCGAATAACGATTAACGTCTAATGGTTCACGTCCCTCGCTTTGCCGCAAAAATTGCCTCGCCAAGCGCTAAGTCCTCGGGGCGCGTGATTTTAATATTTTCGCCGGTGCCTTCTACAATCGCCACCCGGTGGCCAAGCCGCTCAACCAACTGGGCATCATCCGTCGCCTGAAAACCGTCCGCCTGCGCTTTGAGGTGCGCCTCTTCCAGAAGCGCACGCCGAAAAACCTGTGGGGTCTGAGCCAGCCACAGACGGTGTCGATCGATGGTGCTTTCGACCAGATTGTCGGCACCGACGCATTTGACCGTATCACGCATGGGAATGGCTGCGATGGCGGCTCCGTGCTCCGCGGCTTTTGCGACCGTGCGATTCACCAAGTCCGCCGTGAAGAACGGTCGCACGGCATCATGAACCAAGACGAGATCGGCGGCCTCATCCACTGCCGCCAGTCCCAACCGCACGGAATCTTGCCGCTGCGCTCCTCCGGGGACAACCTGTGTGACTTTGGCGAATCCGTGGCGGGATACGATGTCACGGAGACAGAACTCGCGGTCGGCTTCCGGCACGGCGAGCACCACCGCCTCTACGGATTCCGACGACTCCAGCACGCGGAGACAATGCACCAGAACCGGCAGCCCTCCTAAGGTCAGAAACTGCTTGGGAGTGCCACCTCCCATGCGCACCCCCCGCCCGGCGGCAGGAACAAGCGCGATGGTCCGAACGGCGCGAGAGCGCTCCCCATCCGAAGGCCTAGCCACGCGCGACTTGGAACTCCTCCTTGTCGGTCTCCTCCTTGAGGCGCGTGAAAATCATGCGTCCTGCCGTCGTCTGCAACACGCTCGTCACGACCACATCCATGTTGCGGCCGATGCAGCGCTTCGCATTGTCCACAACGATCATCGTCCCGTCATCCAGATAAGCCACCCCCTGGCCGGCTTCTTTGCCTTCTTTCAAGACAAACACGCGGATCGTTTCACCGGGCAGGACCACGGGCCGGAGCGCGTTGCACAGCTCGTTGATGTTGAGTACGCGCACGCCCTGCAACTCGGCAACCTTGTTCAAGTTCAGATCGTTGGTGATGACTTTGGCCCCGACCTGCTTGGCGAGCACGACGATTTTGGAATCGACATCCTTGACGTGCGGAAAGTCGTCGTCGATGATCCGCACGTCGATGTCGACCATCTTTTGAATCTTATGGAGAATATCCAGCCCGCGCCGACCGCGCGCGCGTTTCAGCGAATCAGACGAATCCGCGATATGCTGGAGTTCATGGAGAATAAATTGAGGCACCAGGAATGTCCCCTCCAAGAACCCCGTCTCGCAGAGATCGGCCACCCGTCCGTCGATAATCACGCTCGTATCCAAGATCTTATGATTGACGACCTCCGGCCCGTGTTCCACCCGCTTCGGCGGGCCGGCAAGCTGCTCATGTCCGAATTTCGCGCCTAACACCAGGCCCAGGTACGGCAGGCCTAATAAAAATGCGAGCCCCCCGATGTGAAAGAGCACGGTCTCCACGTCGAATACCACGCTTCCGACCCACTCCACCAGCCCGGTCAATAAAAGTCCTACCGCCAATCCGGCGGTTCCACCCACAATAATGCCGAAGGACATGGTTTGAAGCGCATACTCGCCGAACAAGATCATCCCGCCGGTCGCGGCGCCGATGACAAACCCTTCGAGAAGGTACGCGCCGTTGGCTTCTTCCCCGCGCATGAAAAGGGCCATTCCAGCCAGGGCGCTCAAGAACACGAAAATCACTCTTCGTGCGATCCGTGCCACCCCCTTTTGGTTTTTCATGAGATCACCCCGATTTTTATGGATTAGGGTTTTAACGTCACGAAACTGGTCCTGCCCTGACGCTTGATGAGAAGCAACACTGCTTGATCTTTGCCCAATTTCGAGGCCGCCTGCTCGTAGGCCTTCAGATTGGCGACCGAACGCCGGTTCACCTCGAGAATCAAATCTCCTTCTTTCAGGCCGGCTTCTTCCGCTACGCTTCCGGAGCGAACCCGCACGATGACGACACCCCGTTCATTGCCGGAGAGACCCAGGCGGCGCGCCAGGTCATGATTTAAATCCCGCACGTCAAGGTCGGACAGCAGGCTCGCCGGCGAGCCCGACTCCTCGGTTTCTTCGTTGCCGCCGTTTTGGGCCACGGTCTTCGGCTGCTCGACCACCGTCACTTCAACGGTTTTGGTCCGCTTGTCCCGGATAAATTTGATTGTCGCTCGTCTTCCCACGCCGGTTTTAGCGACGGCGTTACGAAGCTGCGTGGGATTTTCCACGACCTTGCCGTCAAATTCCATGATCACATCCCCGCGTTCCAGTCCCGCGCGCTTGGCGGGGCTGTCGTCCAGCACCTCGCTCACCAAGACCCCACGGGCTTCGGTCAGGCCGAATTGCATGGCCAATTCGGAGGACAGCTCTTGAATCGACACGCCGAGCCATCCGCGAACGACTTTTCCGTTCTTTGTCAATTGATCGAGGATCGAGCGGGCCATGCTGCTCGGCACGGCAAATCCGATCCCCATATTCCCCCCGCTTTGGCTGAAAATAGCCGTGTTGATGCCGATCAGCTCGCCCTGCGCATTGACCAGGGCCCCGCCTGAGTTGCCGGGGTTGATGGCCGCATCCGTCTGGATAAAATCCTCATATTCGGCAATCCCCATACTGGCCCGGCCGACCGCGCTGACGATGCCCATCGTCACCGTTTGATTCAGCCCAAACGGATTGCCCACGGCCAAGACAAATTCACCCACTTCGAGCGTGTCCGAATCGCCCCAAGGAATCGTGTGCAAGCCGTCGGCCTCGACTTTCAACACGGCAATATCGGTCTTGGTATCGGTCCCGATTAATTTAGCCTTGAACTCACGCTTATCGGACAACAGCACTTTGATTTCATCGGCCTTGTTAATGACATGATTATTCGTGATGATCAATCCGCTTGCATCGACAATCACGCCCGAACCGAGGCTTCGCTCTTTTCGCTCCCGCGGTGCTTCGAACCGACGAAAGAATTCGTCCCCGAAAAACCTGCGGAAGAAAGGATCATCGAACGGCATGCCATGCCCTTCCTTCCCCGACCCGCTCCGCATAGTAGAGATATTGACCACGGCTTGAGTCACCGCCTTGGCGACTTGGACAAAGTTCCGATCGGCTCCTTGAGTCACTGCCGCCGGGGGCACAGCAGCCGGAACCGCGAGGGGCGGAGCGACTGCAACTGGCGGCGATTCCGGTACGGCATGGCCGAACGGCAGCCATCCCAAATCGGACGCCACCGCCAGGCCGATGACAATGCCGGCTCCGACCAACAGCGCGCTCAGCCAAAAAGAGGACTGAGCTCGAGGAGGTCTCGGTGTTCCATAACCATGCATCTGTTCATTACCCGTTTTGTCCGTGGCGTCGGTAAAAGTCCGTTTTCATTCGTTGACGGACTTAACGGACTAATGGAATAACGGGTCCCTGCCTTATGGTATTTCACCCGCATAGATGCCCATGACCGTCTGAAGAAATTTCACGGCGTCCGCCTGTGGGCGTTGGAATGAATTGCGCCCGATGATCGAGCCAAACCCTCCGCCGTCCCGAATCGCGCGCGCTTCTTCGAAGACATTCTGATCCTCGCTCTTGGCACCCCCCGAAAAGATCACGATCCGGCGCCCGGCAAAGGCGCTCTGCACCACGTGTCGAACTCGCTCCGACAGCGTTTTGATCGGAATCTGCTCAGACTCGTATACTTTCTTTGCCGCCGCCTGCTCTAAAAAGTCGGTCGGCAGCTTCACCTTGATCACATGCGCCCCGAGTTGGGCGGCGATTTGCGCGGCGTAGGCGACCACATCGATGGCCGTCTCTCCTTGCTTGCTCAATGCCGATCCGCGCGGATACGACCACACCACGACGGCCATGCCGGTGGCTTTCGCCTCTTCGGCGATGTCACGAAGTTGTTGATACATGATCGTGCAGTGGGAGGACCCTGGATAAATCGTAAAGCCGATCGCCGAGCAGCCGAGCCGAAGGGCGTCCCGGACGCTTCCGGTCACCGCGGGCAAAGGATCCTTTTCATCATGCAGGACGTCGTGATTGTTGAGCTTGAGAATAGTCGGAATCACGCCGGCGTATTGGTCGGCGCCGGCTTCGAGGAATCCCAGCGGCGCGGCGTAGGCGTTACACCCGGCTTCAACCGCCAGTTGAAAATGATAGAGCGGATTGTATCCGGCCGGATTCGGCGCAAAACTTCGGGCCGGGCCGTGCTCGAACCCCTGATCCACCGGCAGGATGACCAATCGGCCGGTCCCCGCCAACTTTCCATGTCCCAGCAGGCGCGCCAGATTGGCTTTGGTGCCGGGACTATCGCTTCCATACCACCCTAAAATTTCTCGGATACGGCTGCTCATGATTGACCTCCCGAAAAGTTGAATCCGTTTAGTCCGTGGACTCCGTTAAGTCCGTTACGATGGAAATAACGAATTAAACCGACCAAACGGCACCAACGTACTACCCTTATTGCTTTTCACGCATGAACTCTTCAAGCAAGCGAACATCCTCTCGACTTCCGATAAACAGCGGGACCCGCTGATGTAAGCGCGTGGGCCGAACGTCGAGAATGCGTTCGGCGCCGGTGCTCGCGCTGCCACCGGCCTGCTCGATGATCAAGGCCAAAGGCGCCGCTTCATACATGAGGCGCAATTTGCCTTCCGCCTTTCCCTCTTCGGAAGGGTACAGGTACACGCCTCCGGCCGTGAGAAGGCGATGCACATCGGCCACAAGACAGCCTGAATATCGAGACGAGTAGGGCCGTCCGGTGGCGCCATCCTTTTCCTGCAGGTGACCAATGAAGCGTCGGACACCAGGGGACCATTTATTGTAATTCCCCTCATTCGCGCTGAAGATTTTCCCGCGCGACGGCATCTTGAGGCAATCGTTGGACAGGACAAACTCGCCGATGCCGGGGTCCAAGGTGAATTGATGGACACCTGCTCCACGGGTATACACCAGCACGGTGCTTGGGCCGTAGAGCACATAGCCGGCCGCCACCTGCTCGGCGCCGGGCTTGAGCAACTCGGCATCGGGCACCGTACTCGCGTGATCGGCGACACGATGCACCGAAAAAATGGACCCGACCACACCATTGACATCGACATTCGATGAGCCGTCCAACGGATCAAAGAACAAAGCATAGTTGCCGCGCCGGGCGCCGGCCGGCAATTGGCCGCCGACATGCAGCGGCTTTTCCATCTCCTCGGAGATGAGTGTGCGCACCGATCCGCTGTACTCAAAGGCCCGGACAAAACTGTCGTTTGCCTTTTGGTCGAGTTTCTGGGCCTCTTCCCCTTGGATATTGGTTTCCCCGCTCAGGCCCAGCACATCAATCAGCCCGGCATGGCTCATGTCCCGAGCAATCATCTTGGCTGCCAGCGCAAACTGCGCCATGATCGCCGCGAATTCCCCGGTGGCCGCCGGCTCACCGGCTTGCTCTTCAATGATGTGTCGAGTCAGCGTGATGGGAGTCTGATCCATGGGACCTGCGCCTTAGCTAGAATTCGAGCATTATAGCGGTTTTCCGAAAGAAGGCGCAATCTCGCCACGATTAAATCATGCGGGATTGATCATGCGGCATGCTCTGTGACTTACTCCGCGGCTTCGGTCAGGCGGGCGACGACGGATCCTATGATGACCTTGGCCTTCATCATCAGGGGGATGCGGCGCGCATCGTGCGTCAGCCAGACGCGAATGTTCCCTTCATTGAGAAAAATACCTTGAAACGGCATGATGACGAGGACCCGAATCGCCTCTACTTCTCCCCAGGGAGCCTTCACCCGCTCCATGCCTTCCACCCGCACCTCCACGTGATAGTTCTTTTTGTCGTGATGCAAGTTTAAAGAAAAGGTCGAGCCCGGTTCTACGGACGGCAAACTTCTGACGTAGTAGAGACAGGAAACGAGATCGTGAGTCTCCGAAGGAATCTGTCGCGTCTCCGCGACTCCGTCTTTGATATCCACTACCGTGCCGTCGTGATGCCGGAAGGTCACGTCGAAGTCATTTTTTTGTTTCCCCTCTCGCCGTTGAAACATCATCCGGTACGGGCTGAGAGTCTCCGCGTCGATCAGCGATTCGACGCGATTGTCGATCGGATAGAGTTTCGAGATGGCGCGAGTGGATTTCGCAGTCGTCAGCAGCCTCAAGGCGGGGCGGCCATCAATCGGGGCCGCCTCGGAGACTCCCATCACGGCCGTGCCCGCTTTGATGTTCAACCATGACAGTGTATAGGTCAGTCGTTCGCCGGGAATAAATGGGCGACTCGGCGCATCGGGATCACGCGGGGTGAAATCGGAAAAAGCGGACGGCGCCCAGGAGAGAAACAACATCAGGAGAATCAGCAGGCTGCGAAATACCTGAGTTGTATGTGTCGCAGTATGTATCGGACCCTGCGGCAATGCTCGATGCCTTATCCGGCGCTCAACGCACCGCGTGACTTCTCGAGTTCCGATTCAATGAACGCCCGAATCGTGGCTAATCGTCCCGGGGACGATGCCTCAAATCGCAGGACCAGGGCCGGTTGCGTATTGGAGGCGCGAATCAATCCCCAGCCGTCGTCAAAGATGGCGCGGATCCCGTCGATCGTGACGACATCGCGAATCGCGAGAGGGGCTGAGTTCGAAGCGGATGCGGCGTGCTCCATCAACCGATCCTGCACCCGCCTGACCAGCTCGAACTTGAGGCTATCCGGGCACTCGACGCGAATCTCCGGCGTCACCGACGTAACCGGCAGATCAGCGATCAATGACGAGAGTGGACGTCCGGTTTTCGCCAGAATTTCCACGAGCCGGCAGGAGGCATAGATCGCGTCGTCATACCCGAAATACCGGTCGGCGAAAAACATGTGCCCGGACATCTCACCGGCGAGGACGGCCGACTCTTCTTTCATTTTGGATTTGATCAGCGAATGGCCCGTCTTCCACATGATCGGCCGGCCGCCGCGGCGCGCAATATCATCATACAGACTCTGCGAGGCTTTGACTTCGGACAGAATCGTGCTGCCCGGGCGGGCGGCCAGGATATCGCGGGAAAAGACCACCATGAGCCGATCGCCCCACAGGATATGGCCCTGCTCATCCACCGCTCCGATGCGATCCGCATCGCCGTCGTACCCGATGCCGACATGGGCCTTGGCGTCTTTCACGGCCGCGATCAGATCATACAGGTTTTCGACGACCGTCGGGTCGGGATGATGGTTGGGAAACCGCCCATCCAACTCGCAATACAGGCCGGTCACGCGACATCCCAACTGCTCGAGGGCATCTTTCGCGACGAGCGACGCGGCGCCATTTCCGCAATCGATGACGACGTGCAAGCCTTCACCTTTGACGGAGTCGAAGCTCTTTTTGAGATACGCGAGATAATCCGGAAGAATGGGGCGGGACGTAACCGTTCCGGAGCCGGACGAAAATCGGCCGCTCTCCATGACCGTTCTCAGTTGTTGAATGTCCTCCCCGTGCAGCGCTTCCTTGCCGAGACACACTTTAAATCCATTGTACTCGGCGGCATTATGACTGCCGGTGATCATGATGCCGCCGTCCACGGGCAGGTGAAACAAGGAAAAATAGAGAACCGGTGTCGGGCATTCACCGATATCCACCACGTTCACTCCCCCAGCCGTCAAGCCATGAATCAAGCGATCACGGAGAGCCGGCGAGCTGGTTCGGCCGTCCCGCCCCACGCTGATTGTCTTGACCTGCTTCTCCACGGCAACAGTGGCATACGCGCGCCCAATCTGCTCGGCCACGGCCTCGGTCAGATCGTTCCCGACAATTCCTCTGATGTCATATTCACGAAAAAGCGCCACCGAAAACTCCTTTAACCTTTTCCTTGCTTGGCGTGCCGCCCGTAATCATCATGGAATCGCACGATGTCATCTTCTCCCAGATACGGGCCATTTTGCACTTCGATGATATGCAGCGTCTCGGAGCCGGGATTTTCCAACCGGTGGCGCGTCTCCTGGGGAATCGCCGTACTTTGACTGACCGCCAGATCATACACCCGCTCACCGCACGTCACGCGCGCCGTCCCCGAGATTACCACCCAATGCTCGCTCCGCTGATGGTGCATCTGCAGCGACAGCCGCCCGCCGGGGTTGACCGTCACGCGCTTCACTTTATATCCCGGGCCCTCTTCCAAAACGGTATACGAGCCCCAGGGACGAAAGACGGTCCGATGCTCCAGGTGCTCGGGCGCTCCCTGTTTTTTGAGAATCTCGACGGCCTTTTTGACGTCCTGTGCTCGGGATTTGGGACAGACCAAGGTCGCATCCGCCGTATCGACCACGACCATATCGGACAGCCCGATCGTGACGACCAGCCGTTGATCCGCATAGAGAATCGAATCGCGGCTGTCCAAGTCCACGACCTTGCCGCTGACGACATTGTTCGCGTCCGTCCGCTTGGAGACTTCCTCCAAACTGCTCCAATTGCCGACATCGGACCAGGTGAAATCGACGGGGATCATCGCGGCCTTGGGTGAACGCTCCATCACGCCGTTATCGATCGAGATGGCGCTCAACCGCCGATACGCGTGCGCGAGTTCGTCGGTCATAGCCGGCGACTCGAGCAGCGGCGCCATTTTCAGAATTGCTCGCCCCAGAGCCGGTTGATGAGCCGCCACTTCTTCGAGGATGGTCGAGGCGCGCCAGATGAACATGCCGCTGTTCCAAAAATACCGGCCGGAGCGAAGGTACCGGCTGGCCGTCGCGGTGTCCGGCTTTTCCACGAATCGCTCGACCCGGTACCCGGACAACTTCCCTTGCGTGCCGATGCACACGCGACGATTGGGTTCGATGTAGCCGTAGCCGGTTTCGGGCCGGATCGGTTTGACGCCGAAGGTTACCAGGTATCCGTCGTTCGCCATTTTGCAGGCCAAGGTCACCGCCGCCTGAAATCGTTTCTCTTCCTTGATGACATGATCGGCCGGCAAGACCACCATGACGGCATCCGGGTC
>DATFCE010000216.1:0-2557 GCA_035253365.1 Nitrospiraceae bacterium | reverse complement strand
AGATCGACGAGGACCATCTGGCGCTGATCAAACAGCGTCTCAACTTTGAGGCGTGGCTCACGGACCAGCTCAGCGGCCTGCCGCGGGTAGAGCAAGCGGACTATGCCACTCGGGCAGGCGATCTCTTGGCGCAGGAGATTTGCTCGATCAAGCTCGCGCTCGCGCTGGAGCACGACATGCGGCAGGAAAACAGTCGGCTGGACGCTTCTCGCTACGCCCTTGAGGTCGAGGCGGCTGCCATATGTCGGGCCGAGCACATCAAATCATCCATAGTCACGGAATTGGACCTGCCGCCTACCCACGAGGACCCCTCATGTCCGTCCTCCATCCGACGATGATGATATTGAGTGTTGCATCCGGCCTTGAATTGTTGTAACTACAACCCACACATCGGTAGGCTATCCACGCGATCATGACGTGAGCGTAAGGAGGTACGCACGTGCAACATTTCGATGCAGAGGGTCTGATTTACAAACAGCTCAAGCCGCAAGCGCCGTGGTTCCGGATGGTGGCGGTGGTGTTGGCGGTGGCCTTCTTTCACCTCGCCGTCGTACCGGCAGGCTGGGCGCAGAATGCAGGCGGGGGGTCGGATGAGCGGCGCCAAGGCACCGGCGCGCAGTATGGCCTGGGCACCGCCAGCGTCTTCCTGTCCATCCCCTACGGGCTCGGGAAATTTCTCTTTGCCACCCTCGGTGGGATCTTCGGCACCTTTACGTATGCCTTCAGCGGCGGCAACCAAAAGGCCGCCAAGTCCGTCTGGAACACGAGCATGCGCGGCACGTATGTCATCACGCCGGAACACCTGAAAGGCGAAAAGGCCGTTCGCTTCCTCGGTGTGCCGCCGGAAGATGAAGAGGTGCCGGAGGAGCCGACATCTTCTCTAGAACCGATGTCCACGTCGGAGCCGATGAAATAATCTATCGTCACGCGGTCGCATGAAGCCCATCATCGGGGTGACGCCGGACTTCAATGCCGGTGATCGTGAAGATATGGGAGGGCGCGAACCCACCTATTTCTTGCGGGCGCGGTACGTTCGCGCCATTGAAGATCTTGGCGGCGTGCCTCTGATCCTTCCATTGGTACAAGACCTCTCGGTACGGCGCGACCTTCTGAAAGGCGTGCACGGCGTCTTGTTGACCGGCAGCGGTCCCGATCTTCCCCCTCGGTTGTATGGTGAACGGCGGCGATACACATTTCGGGTGATGAGCCGACAGCGCTATGAGTTCGAGTTGAATCTTGCCCGCATGGCCGCCGACGCCGGTCTCCCGATGTTGGGAATTTGTGGAGGCATGCAAGCCATCAATGTTGCGCTGGGCGGAACGTTGATTCAGGATATCTCCTCGCAAACCACCTCCGCGATCCCGCATCGGTCTTCATTCCCGGCTACCCGATTCTGTCACTCGATCGAAGTCGAGACCGGCAGCTTGCTCAAGAAGATCGTTCGAAAATCCACCATTCGCGTCAACAGTTCCCACCACCAGTCGGTCAAGCAGGTCGCCCCTTCATTGGTCGCCAGCGCGATGGCGTCCGATGGCGTGATCGAGGCGATCGAATCACCCAGCCATCCGTTTTTGCTGGGCGTGCAATGGCATCCTGAGTTTCTCTATGACCGCCATGAGGCGCACCGTCGATTGTTCCAGGCTCTCCTCAAGACCGCCCGAAACGGATGTTGACGGGCACGGCTCGTGTCCTTCGTGGCGGTCTCTACGTGACCCGCCCAACACCGATCCATAACGGCTTCCCTTTTCGAAAATCCTGCTACAGTGATGATCGTCAACCTTTTACCGAACGGAGTGCGAGTGCCCAATTCAATCGACTCCCGGCTGCGCGTCAAACCCATCGAACAAATCCTTGCCGAAAGCGAGCATCCCGAGCACCGGTTGAAAAAAACCCTCACCGTATGGGACCTCACGGCCTTGGGGATCGGGGCGATCATCGGCACAGGCATCTTCGTGCTCATCGGCACGGCCGTGGTGGGTGATGCCCATCGGCCCGGGGCCGGCCCCGGCGTCATCCTCTCATTTGTTCTTTCCGGCGTGACCTGCGCCCTGGCCGCACTCTGCTACGCCGAGCTGGCCGCGATGATTCCGGTGGCGGGAAGCGCCTACACCTATTCGTATGCCACCTTGGGGGAATTCCTAGCCTGGATCACGGGGTGGAATTTGATTCTGGAGTATGGCGTTGCGTGTGTGGCGGTGGCGATCGGCTGGTCCGGCTACTTTAACAATATCCTCAAGACGCTTGGAATCGAATTGCCGGTATGGGCGACGCATGCGCCCGGATCGATCGAGGGCGGGGTGGCGAACTTGCCCGCCGCGATTATTGTGTTGCTGGTGACGGTCGTCTTGGTGATCGGCGTAAAGGAAAGCGCCCGCACCACCGGCGTCATCGTCCTGGTGAAGCTGGCCATCATCCTGTTCTTCATTGCCGTCGGCGCAACCAAGGTAGAACCGGCGAACTGGTCGCCGTTTATGCCGTACGGATTCGAGGGGGTAGGCGCTGCCGCCGCGATCGTCTTCTTCGCCTATATAGGATTCGACGCCGTCTCCACCACGGC
>DATFCE010000215.1:0-12174 GCA_035253365.1 Nitrospiraceae bacterium | reverse complement strand
AGTCCTTTAGCGCGGGTCGACAGTTTACCTGAGTGAAAGAGCGTTTGCGAGAGGAGAAGAGTAAGACTTTTCTCTTGCCCCTCGCCTCGCGCCTCGTGCCTTTCACACCCGCCCACCCCAGCCGCGCCAAGACGCGGCCCTTCCCGAGTGCCTGCAAGGCTATACCGATTCTCTATGTCATCGGTATAGCCTTGCGCCAGATACCGATCGACGGCCGCTGCATCCGGACGTGGCGGGGTCGGCGCGGGACCCAAGAGCCCATACCCCGGAATGAGGCTCCGTATCTCTTTGAAGATTTCCTTGGCGTCCGCATATTCGAGGGGGTAGCCCATGAGCACTGACAGCGCGGAGAGAATTTCCCAATCCGGGCGGCTGTCTCCGACCGGAGCGATAGCCTGCCTCACCGCCTGAACATGGCCTTCGGTATTGGTAAAGGTTCCGTCTTTTTCCGCGTACGAGCAGGCGGGCAGCACCACATGGGCCATGGCGGCCGTCTCGGTAAGGAACAATTCCTGGCAGATAAGAAGTTCCAGCCTCGCGAAGGCCTCCTGGACGCCGGCAAACGGCGGTAAGGACCGAACGGGGTTTTCACCAACCACGAACAGGGCCTTGACCGTCCCCGCGCGAGCTTCTTCAACAATCTCCATCAAATTGCGCCCCGGTCCGGCCGGAAGCTCTTCCTTCCACAACGCCGCCAACCGCTCCCGGGCGAGCCGATCGGTCAATTCACTTGGGCCGGGAAGGTATTCGGCCACGGCGCCCATTTCCACCGCGCCCTGATCGTTATTCTCTTCCGCAAGCGGAGCGAGCCCCGAGCCGGGACGGCCGTGGTGGCCGGTGAGCAGCAACAAGTCCAACAGATTGGTGAGGATGCCATACCCGCCGGGATGCCGGAGGACGCCCTGCCCGACGATGATGACCGCGGTGGGGGCGGCAGTGAACGCGCGCGCCGCGGCCCGGATCGGATCGTCGCGCAGGCCGGTCACAGTTTCAAGTTGAGCCCACTCACATTTTCCCACCGCCTCGGCGATCGCGCGCACATAGGCCGGCGCGCGCCGGCTCAATTCGGGATCGACCAAGCCGGTCTCCACGACCGCTTTGATTACGCCCAAGACCACGGGGCCGAACCGATCCGGATGCGCGGTGAAATGATGATGGGACAGATTCGCGATATTGCTGATCGTGCCGACGGCCGGCTCCAGGGCCTCGATCGTCAGCAATGTGGCGTCGCGCTTCTTCACCGCCTCCTTCACCTTCAACCCCGTAATCGGATTGGTCTCGGTGATATTGGTACCGACCAACAGCAACGCCTTCGCCGCGGCGATATCTGCGAACGAGACGCTCCAGCGGTGCGTACCCTGCACGCGGCGAAGCGCCCGCACCGCGTTGATCTGGCCATAGCGCGCGCTGCTGTCGAGTTTGTGACTGCCCAGCACCAAGCGCATGAATTTTTGGAAGAGGTACAGGTCTTCATTGGTGCATCGGGCGCCGATCAGCCCGGCGAACGCCTGCGGGCCATGGGCCAGCTTGATCTCGACACACCTGTCAGCCACATATTCCAACGCCTCTTCCCACGTCGCCTGAACCAGGTGACCGTTTCGGCGGATCAGTGGATGCGTGAGGCGATCGGGATGGGTGCTGACATGGTAGCCGAAGAAGCCGCGCGGACAGAGATCACCGTTATTACGGCCCGCGCCCTGAAACGAATTCACCTCGATCGGCTCGTCCCGTTTCGCTTGAATCGTAATCCGGCAGCCGTCTCCGCAATAGGTGCAAATGGTATCGGCGCGCTTGAGCATCCAGGGACGGAACTCATACATGGAGAGCCGGCTGGTAATTGCGCCGACCGGGCAGATCTGCACGCACCCCCCGCAGAATTCGCAGTCCAATTCATGACCGGCAAAGTGCTTGATTTCCGTCATCGTGCCGCGCCCCGCGGGAGCAAGGGCCTTGACGTCCATGACTTCATCGCAATACCGCACGCATCGCAAACACTGCACACACCGGTTCATCTCCTTCTCGATCAGCGGGCTGAAATATTCTTTTTGGAAGAGCCGTTTGATTTCGATGAACCGGCTCGTGGTCGGCGTGTATTGGTGCGAGAAATCCTGCAGATCGCAGCGCCCGCCCTGATCGCACACCGGACAGTCCAGCGGATGATTCGCGAGAATAAATTCGAGCACCGATTTGTGGGCATCGTTGACGACCGTGGTCGCCGTGCGCACCACCATCCCGTTGGCGACGGGCGTGCTGCAGGAGGTCTGCAGCTTGGGGACCTTCTCGATCTCCACCAAACACATCCGGCAATTAGCGTCCGGCTTCAGCTTCGGATGGTAGCAGAAGTGCGGGATCATCACGCCGGCCTGGCGCGCCGCCTCGATCACCAACGTGCCCTTGGGAACGGTAAGGGTCTGCCCGTCGATGGTGACCTTCACCTGCTCAATGTCAGTCGTGGTGGCCATGTTGTAATTTACGATTTGGTGATTGGTGATGTGGTGAATTATCTTAGCTGCTGATCGGATGATGAATCTTGAAATCGCCAAATCACCAGATCACCAAATCATCCTTCCCTTCAATGTCCCGCCGGCATCACCAGAGTCGGCACCTCGGTCGGCTGCCCGGCTTGAATCAGCTGCTCGTATTCATGCCGCCAGTATTTCAAGGTGCTCATGATCGGCGCGATCTCGGCGTCACCGAACGCGCAGACTGTGCGGCCGGCTATGTTCTGACACAGGTCCGCGAGCGTTTCAAGATCGGCCATGCGGCCATGCCCGGCGACAATGCGGCGCATCGTCTGGACCAACCAGGAACTGCCTTCGCGACATGGCGTGCACTTGCCGCATGACTCGTGGTAGAAAAACTCCATCAGCCGCAAGGCCGCCCACGGCATGCTCGTGCCTTCTTCCATCACGGTCACGCCGCCGGATCCCAGCATCGACCCCGCCTGCGCCACCGACTCGAAATCCAGCTTCACGTCCAAATGCTCGGGCGTAAAAAACGCCGCAGACGCGCCACCGGGAATGATCGCCTTCAGCGGTTTGTCCGAGCGCATGCCGCCGGCATGTTCTTCGATCAATTCACGGAAGGTAATGCCCATCGGCACTTCATAATTCCCCGGCCGTTTCACATGCCCGCTCACGCAGAAGATCCGCGTGCCGGTGCTTTTTGGCGGTGACCCGATCGAAGCGAACCATTCGGCGCCCTTATTGAAAATGTGGGGCAGATTGGCGAGTGTCTCCACGTTATTGATGACCGTCGGCTTGTTGTAGAGGCCATGCGTCGCGGGGAACGGCGGCTTGACTCTGGGCAGGCCTCGCTTGCCTTCCAGAGATTCTAGCAAGGCGGTCTCCTCCCCGCAGATATACGCGCCAGCGCCGCGATGCACCCAGATCTCGACATTGACGCCGCTTCCCACAAGATTCCGCCCCACGTAACCGGCTCCACGCGCTTCCGCCAGCGCGGTTTCGAGAATCTTGGCGCCCAGCACGAATTCGCCCCGGATGTAGATATAGGCCGTCTCCGCGCCGATCGCGTAACAGGCAATCACGATGCCTTCGAGAATCTGATGGGGATCGCGCTCAATGAGTTGGCGATCCTTAAATGTCCCCGGTTCGCTTTCGTCGGCATTGCAGCACAGATACTTGGGACCCGCATGGTCCTTGGGAATGAATCCCCATTTCACGCCGGTCGGGAAGCCCGCGCCGCCGCGACCGCGCAAGCCGGACTTCTTCACAGTCTCGATCACGTCAGTCTGCGGCACCTTGCCGAGGATCTTCTTAAGCGCGGTGTAGCCGCCGGTCTGTTCGTACTCGCGTAGCGAGCCGCCGTAGCCGGGCGTCTCCATGTTTTTGAGCAATATTTTTTCGTGCGCCATAGCTATGAATTTAAAAATTAAAAATGCAAAGTTAAAATTGACTCGTTAATTTTTCATTTAGCATTTTGCATTGCGCTCGGCGCTTCAGGCAGCATGAACGGCCCGCTCTTGAGCGGCGACATCCCGTCTCGCTTCAGGTCCGCCAAAATCCGATCGAGCCGGTCTTCCGTGATCCGCTCGTAGAATTCGTCGTTGATCTGCATCATCGGGCCGGTGCCGCAGGACGCCAGGCATTCCACCGTACTGAGCGTGAACACGCCATCCGGGGTCGTTTGTCCAGATCTTATTCCCAGCCGCGCATGGAGCCAGTCGAGCAATGTATCCGAGCCGACCAGCGCGCACATCAAGGATTTGCACACCTGAATGTGAAATTTCCCGATCGGTTTCACATTCAGCATCGTATAAAACGTGACGACCTCATACACCTGCGGCGGGGTCAATCGCAAAATGCCGGCGATTTCCTTCATGGCCGCCTCGCTCACATATCCCTGCTCCTGCTGCGCCAAATGCAGCAACGGCAGCAACGCCGACCGCCGCACGGGATAGCGGGCCAGGATAGCATCAATCTTCGCTTGGTATTTCTCTTTCAACATGAACTGGCCTGCAAGTTAAAAGTAAAAAGGCAAAAGTTAAAATTCGGACCATCTTTACTTTTTACTTTTGCTTTATCTATCGCACTCTCCCATCACGATGTCGTACGTCCCGAAGATCGTGATGATGTCCGAGATCAAATACCCCTTGGCCATGTGATCAAAGGCGCCCATGTGTACGAATGACGGGGCGCGGATCTTCAAGCGATAGGGGCGCGCGCTGCCGTCGCTGATGATAAAAAATCCCAATTCGCCCTTCGGGGCTTCGATCGCACAGTAAGTTTCCGCCTTCGGCGGCTTGAAGCCTTGGGTGAAGATGATGAAGTGATGAATCAAGCTCTCCATGTCCCGCATCACCTTCGGCTTAGGCGGCGGCACCACTTGGGGAGCGTCCGCGACAATGGGTCCCTCCGGCATCTGCGCCAAACATTGCCGGATGATCCGGCTGCTCTGGCGCAGCTCTTCCATTCTGATCCAGTACCGATCGTACGTATCGCCGTTTTTGCCGACGGGGACCTCCCAGTCGACCTTGTCGTAGGCCCCGTACGGCTCCAACTTTCTAATGTCGTACGCGACGCCCGATCCCCGAAGGACCGGCCCCGTTAAGCCGAAGTTGATGGCATCCTCGGCGGAGATGACGGCCACGTTTTTGGTGCGGGCGGTCCAGATTCGATTGTTCATCAGCAGTTCGTCGTACTCGTCGATGTGGCTCTGGAAGGTATCCAGAAACGCGTTCATGCGCGAGACGAGATCCGGCGTGAAATCGCTGTCCACGCCGCCGATTCGATAATAATTAAGCGTCAACCTCGCGCCGCAGAGCTTCTCGAACAGATCGAGCAGCACTTCGCGCTCCCGAAACGTCCAGAAAAAAACCGTCATGGCTCCGATGTCGAGCGCCTGCGTGCCGAGCCAGAACAGGTGTCCGATGATCCTCTGCATCTCCGCCACGATCGTGCGGATGTATTCGGCCCGCTCCGGGATTTTCAGATCCAGGAGTTTTTCAACAGTTCGAACATAGGCATAGTTGTTGGTCATCGAACAGACGTAATCGAGGCGGTCCGTATGCGGAATCACCTGCATGTAGGCCAGCCCTTCGCACAACTTCTCGACCCCGCGATGGAGGTAGCCGAGGTCGGGGGTGGCTTTGGTAATGCGCTCGCCGTCCAACTCCAGCACCACGCGCAGCACGCCATGCGTGCTGGGATGTTGCGGTCCCATGTTCAGCAGCAGTTCCTCGGTTCGGCGTGATGCCGGCACGCCCGTGCCGTTGTGCTCGGAAAGAAACGGCTGCTTGGCCTCCTCGGCAATTTCGCCATCGGTAGTCGCCACCGGGGGTTCATCCAGCCGCGGCAGAAAATCGAACCGGCTGCGCCACCCCTTCCCTTCCGCGGGGAAATCCTTGCGCAGGGGATAGCCTTCCTCGTAGTCCTCGGGCATTAAGATGCGGCGGAGGTCCGGATGGCCGGCAAAGCGGATCCCCATCAGGTCATAGACCTCCCTCTCCATGAAATTGGCGCCTTGCCAAATGCCAGTGATCGATGCGATGGTCGGATTATCTTCCGTCACTCGCGCCTTCACGCGAATACGGTGGCCGTGGACAAGAGACAGAAAGTGGTAGATGACTTCGAAGCGCTCAACCTCATCGGGATAATCGGCGGAACAGACATCGGTAATATGATCGAACGCCGACGACGGATCATCATGGAGAAACCGCGCGACCTCCAGCCAACGATCGGCCGCGACCCGGACGGAAAGTTCGGAGCGGACCGTATCCTCGTGCACACTTAGAACGGCGCCCGGCAACTTGGACTGCAATGTTTCGAGTAATGGGTGCATCTTTTGATCGCAGGGCGATGGATGAATGATGAATGCCCCTTTCATTCATCATTCAGCGTTCTGCCCTCATCGTTACTTTACAAAGACCTTCTCTCGCTGAATGCGCTCTTGCAATTTGAGCAGGCCGTCGAGCAGGGCTTCGGGACGCGGGGGGCAGCCTGGAATATAGACATCAACGGGAACGATCTGATCCACCCCTTGCACCACGCTATAGCTGTTATAGTGATTGCCGGATGTCGCGCAGGACCCCATGGAAATGACATACCGAGGCTCTGGCATTTGATCGTAAATCCGGCGGATCACCTCCGCCATCTTACGGGACACCGTGCCCGCAACGATCATGAGATCAGCTTGCCGCGGCGACGCGCGGAAGACTCCGGCGCCGAACCGGTCGATGTCATAGCGGGACGAGACCGTGGCGATCATTTCAATCGCGCAGCACGCCAACCCGAATGTCATCGGCCACAGCGCCGACTTACGCGCCCAATTGACCAACGCGTCAATATTGGTCGTAATCACATTCGCTTCCAACTTCCGCTCAAACATGCTCATGGCTTCACCCCATCCCTTCAAAAGCATGGATGGGATGGGCGGTCTGCCCTTTACTGCGCGCGTCCACCGAGCACATTCTTATCGTGCGCGGTGCGCGAGCACAAAGGGCAGGCCGCTCGTCCCATCCTTTTAATCCCATTCAAGCGCCCCCTTCTTCCAGGCGTACCAAAAACCAACGACTAAGATTCCGATGAAGACGGCCATCTCCACCAATCCCAACAGCCCAAGCTTGCGATAGACCACCGCCCATGGGAAGAGAAAGACGATTTCGATGTCGAAGATCACGAACAGCATGGCGATGACGTAATAGCGCATCGGAAACTGCACCCGCGCATCCGAAAACAAAGGACTGCCGCTTTCATAGGGCGCAAGCTTGGCCCGATACGGCCGGCTCGGCCGCACGACCCATCCTGCTAGCAGCGACACCATGCCGAAGACCAGCGCGACGGCAATAAAGATGAGGATGGGAACGTAATTGAGCGGTATGGATTCGTTGGACATCTTCTTCACAGGTGAGGGGCGAAATTCTCGCCGATCGCCTCGTGCCTCTCGCCTGGTGCCTTCCCTAGCGCCGATCCAAAGAACGGTTTGAATCGGAGGCCCTCGAGGTCAGGCTTCTCAATGCCCTTGTGTTGAATTAATATCTTGAACGTGCGTCCCATGCCTTCCGGCCGCAGCAACTGCACAATGGACTGAAACTCGGCGGACCCGGGTTCGAGCTCATTGAGCGCTTCTTCGACACCCCACCCCATGAGAAAACCCATCTGATTCGTAAAGCCCGTGACACAAAGTCCGTGCTCTTCGCCGACAGTCGCGAGACTCGAAAAATCGACGTGCGCTGTCATGTCTTGGAGACCGACTCGCTGGTAGGGGTCTTCCGAGGCCGTATGGTGATAGTAACACATCAACATGCCTCGTTGCCGCTCCGGTCCGTAGAGGTCCTGCGCGGTGTGGCCATAATCGATCGTGGCGACAAAGCCCCGTTGCAACACGCGCGCGACGTCTTGCATCCACGAGAGGGCCTGCAGATTGATTTCCGCGTACGCGCCTTCCGCCAATGAGACTCCCATCGCGCCGAGGCGCTGCAGGTGCGCCGTCAGGGCAACGGTGGACAAGGGATGCAGCCATTCATAAAACCGGCCATCCCCATAGTCCACGAAGACTTCTTGAAGCTTCCCCTGTTTCATATGAACGCGATGGACCGGAAACGCATCCACCAGTTCGTTTGAGAACAAGATACCCACGACGCTGTGAGTGCTCAGTTCAGCCAAGGCAGTGAGCCAGGCCACCCGCCCGGGCACGTTCATCCATGGAGCCAGATATTGCTGTTGAGAGGCCTGCATCGCGGGACTTCGCTCAATCACCACATAGCGCAGACGCGCTGACAGCGAAGGAGAAGCCTCCTCGCACGCTAGAAGAACATCGCGGGCAAAGATGCCCTTTCCGGCGCCCATTTCAATGACCATGAACGGATCGGACCGGCCCAGCACTTCATCCATTTGCACGATTTGCTTGGCAAGCGACCGGGCTAACACCGGATGAACATCGGCGCTGGTATAAAAGTCGCCCGCCCAGCCCAGCCGATCCTCGCCGATCTGGTTTGCCCTTGGTTGCTCCGCATCGGCCTTATCGTCCGTACGCATGTAATAGCCTAAAAGCGGGTGGTAGAGCGCCAATTCCATAAAACGGGCGAACGAGATGGGCCCGGATTTTCTGATTTCGTCCACGATCGCCGCGACGAGAGCCGGATGGCCTAGATTGATCGGCACTGATTGACGATGTTCAGGAATTTGTGACACCAGTCCCCTAGCGTTAAGCTCGCGAAAAGGAAATCAGATTAGCCTTCCGAGCGAGGGCAAGTCAAACGTCAAATTCGCGTTTGGGGAAAGTCACATGAAGGCAAATCGTTCCGGCGACCATCCACTGATCACCTGCAACTTCACCTGCATCGATAGCCTGACCAACGAGCGAGGGTTGACAATAGCGCATTATAGAAATTACTGTTCTGGCAAAGCTGTAATACTCTCAGGTATTGGGGGCGACCCACATGAAAACGTTGACGCTCAAGCTTGAAGATGCTCTCTATGCCAAAGTACTCGCCTTGGCCAAGAGACGCAGAACGACGCAGTCCGCCGTGATTCGAGATGCGATCGCGGCGTGTTTCAGACAGAAGGCGTCTCACATGGGTTCAGCGCTGGATCTCTCCAAGGATCTCGCCGGTTGCGTCACTGGGCCTTCCGATCTTTCAACTAATAAGGCGCATCTGCGACGTTTCGGTCGTTAAGACATGAAAGAAGTGATCCTTCTTGATACAGGGCCTCTCGTAGCGTTCCTCAACCGAGCGGATCGCTTCCATGATTGGGCCAAGGCTCAGTGGGAACGGGTCAGCCCTCCAATGCTGACCTGCGAGGCTGTTATGACTGAAGCGTGTTACCTCCTTCGAAATTTTCCAGGCGGTAGTCAGGCGGTGATCGAGCTGGTTAATCGAGCCGTGATCCAAATTGCCTTCAAATTGGAAGGGGAAATCGTATCTGTCGGCAAACTCTTGGGGCAATATGCCGACGTACCCATATCACTAGCCGACGCCTGCCTGGTACGGATGGCTGAACAGCACTCCAAGAGCGAAGTATTAACTTTGGATCGAGATTTCCACATTTATCGAAGGCACGGTCGCCATGTCATTCCGATAACGACCCCACATAAAATCTGAACGGTGTGATGAACGAAGTGAAGAAAAGGTTCACGCGGAGCAATTGGCTTCAGCGCATCAGCAGGACGGTTGCTCTTTCACCCGTGTTCGGATTCATACTGCTGTACCCTTTTCCCGGGCATGCTCAGGAGCCTCCACCGGTCGATGTTCCGGACGAGTTTGCAGCGGCCATTCAGCAAATGCGGTTCGACACACCGACGCGGATCGCTGGTCGCTTACTATCATTCGACTCCTACGACAACGCTATCTGGATCGAATGGACCGAAGTCTATTTCGGCCGTCGATGGCTCTTTGTACCGCCTGATATGCGGTTCATTGTGTATCCACGTGACACAGGTATGATGGACTTATTCCGACGTTTGAGGCCTGGAACTATCCTTCACATGACCATCCAAATGGATGAGCGTGGCAAGCGACGAGTCCTTGAACTCGAGGGCACTTAGACAAATCTGCGTTCCCTCACCGTCACTCTAACCAACAGGGGGAGAGGTAAGGGAGAGGGGGAATATGGCACGAGAAGAAAATCATGAAAGGTAAACCTAGCAGTTGAAGCAATCGGTCTCGTGATTGTTGATCTCGCCGGCTATGGCGAGATGGTGACACCGGGACCTCGTCAATCCATCCAATCCACCAGGCACCATCCTTTTTAATAAGCGCCGTATAATCTTGCTTCACCGCCCGGCCCTCTCACCGCCCGTGACACTTCTTGTATTTCTTGCCGCTGCCGCAGGGGCAGGGATCGTTGCGGCCGACCTTGTCGTGGTCGCGATGGACCGTTTGCGTGCCGGTCGGCTCTTCGCCGCGATTCAGAATCATTCGCGTCGGCGCGGCAGGTTCGGCCACGGGCGGAGGCGCTTCCCGCACGGCTTGCACGTGATACAGGCGGTCCAACGTATCGCCCTTGATCCGTCCCATCATGCCGGCGAACATGTCGAACCCTTCCCGCTTGTACTCGATCAGCGGATCCTTTTGTCCATAGCCTCGCAGGCCGATGCCGTCCCGCAGTTGATCCATGCCGAGCAGGTGGTCCTTCCAATGATGATCGATCACTTGCAACAGAACCATTTTTTCCAGATAGCGAAGCAACTCAGGACTCAATTCTTCTTCCTTCCGGCGATAGGCGTGTTCCGCACGTTCTTCAATCTCGTCGCGCAACGCCTCCCGCCCCAGGTCTTTTAAATCCAGGGCGCCGTCTTCCTTGTGATTCAAGTCCACTCCGAACTGAGCCTGGACGGCTTCGGTCAACCCCGTGAGATCCCACTGTTCGGGATACTGTTCCTCAGGACAATAAATATCCACGAGCGAATCGACCACCTCCGTGGTCATCTCACGGACCTCTTCGCTCAAATCCTCGCCGGTGAGGATGGCGCGCCGGTGTTGGTAGATCACTTCCCGCTGCTTGTTCATGACATCGTCGTATTCCAACAGTTGCTTCCGAATGTCGAAGTTGTGCGCCTCGACCTTCTTTTGGGCATTCTCGATCGCGCGCGTGACCATGCGATGCTCGATCGGCACGCCTTCTTCCATGCCGAGCTTGAGCATGAGGTTCGAGATGCGCTCGGAGGCGAAAATCCGGAGCAGATCGTCTTCCAAAGAAAGATAAAAGCGTGACGAGCCCGGATCGCCTTGCCGCCCGGCGCGGCCTCGCAACTGGTTGTCGATCCGGCGGCTCTCATGCCGCTCTGTCCCCAGGATATGGAGCCCTCCCAAAGCAATGACATCTTTCTTATTCGCTTCACATTCCGCTTTGATCTGATCGAAGATGGCCGTCTTGCGCTCTTCCGGCAGTTCTTCGTCTTGGTAGAGCACCCGCTTGAACAGAAAGTCCGGATTGCCGCCCAACAAAATATCGGTGCCGCGGCCCGCCATGTTCGTCGCGATCGTCACGGCGCCCTTTTGGCCGGCCTGCGCGATCACCTCGGCTTCCTTCTCGTGATACTTGGCATTCAACACATTATGTTTGATGCCGTGCCGTTTCAGATGGCCGGACAAGCGCTCGGATTTCTCGATCGAGATGGTGCCGACCAGCACCGGCTGGCCCCGTTCGTAGCAATCCTTGATTTCTTCCACGATCGCGTCGAACTTTTCTTTCTCGGTTCGATAAATCACGTCCGCGTAATTCTTCCGGATCATGGGACGATTGGGCGGAATCACGTTGACGTCGAGGTTGTAGATCTTGGCAAATTCACCCGCCTCGGTGTCCGCGGTGCCAGTCATGCCGGCCAATTTCTTATACATGCGGAAGTAGTTCTGGAAGGTCACCGAGGCGAGGGTCTGATTTTCGTTGGCGATCTTCACCCCTTCTTTGGCTTCGACCGCCTGATGCAGGCCATCGCTCCACCGGCGGCCGGGCATCAGCCGGCCGGTGAATTCATCGACGATAATCACCTCGCCATCTTTCACGACATAATCAACGTCCCGCTTATAAATCGCATGGGCCTGAAGCGCCTTGACGACGTGGTGGACGAGATCCATATGCGCCAAGTCATAGAGGTTGTCCACGCCCAACAGCTTCTCCACTCGCGCATTGCCGTCTTCGGTCAGCGCCGCGGTCTTGGTTTTTTCCTCAATGGTGTAATCCCGTTCGATCTTGAGCTGCGGGATAATGGCAT
>DATFCE010000214.1:0-3781 GCA_035253365.1 Nitrospiraceae bacterium | reverse complement strand
CACGAGCCGATGGCGCGGTGAGTGGATCGTCGTCGATATCTTCTGGCGTCGAAAACCCATCACGAATCTCCTGCCCATAGTAATCGATCATTGTTGTTATCAGGGCTGCATCGGTGTCTCCTAGTAATCGCCGGAGGTCATCTTCAACTTTTCTAAAGTCAGTGATCCCCCCTTTGAAATGGGGACCACGTTTCACACGCTTGATCGTCGCGATCTTCGGTTCTGGGGTGAACGCTGATACTCCATAAGTACGGTTGTACGACGTCCTTTACAAAGCGCTCTTCAGTTTGACCCTCGACTAAGATCAAGACCCTTCTCATCATTAGGGTCTACCACCGAGGATGTTTTTCTCCCACAGTTCGCCTAAAGAGTAGTTGTCCAGCCACGCTGACATATCGGCCGATTGCAGATGCGTAAAGACGCTCTGCCGATCCGAACGCTCCACAACCCACACGGATTCAGGCGTAAATTGATTGACCAATGTGACCGACTGCGTCGCCACGAGCACCTGAGTTCGTTGAGAAGCCGATTCCAACAGATCGGCTAAAAGACCGATCCCGACCGGATGTAGGCCAAGTTCTGGTTCATCCAACAAAACAATCGCTGGCAAAACAGGCTGTAAGAGCAATGTCGCCAAGCAGATAAATCTCAAGGTTCCATCCGATAGCGCTGAAGCGTTGAAATACGCATCGCTGCCTTTCTCTTTCCACTCCAAGCGGATTTTGTCTGCGTTGAGGCGGGAAGGTTCGAGCCGGAAGCCTTCGAAGAAAGGAGCGACCTGCCTGATGGTGTCCTCAATGTTTTGAAGATGGCCCGTAAACTTCTGTTGGAGACGATAGAGAGACGCTGCCAGGTTTCCTGCATCGGATTGTAAATGGCGATTATCGTCTACATCGCCGGTCTGCTTTACTCGGGCAGAGCTGCTCGTATCGTGAAAATGATAAATGCGATAGCTGTTCAAGTCGTCGCGGACATGTCCGGCGATCCGCTCAGATGATTGCTGAATCCTGGCTTCAGAATGGCCTGTTCCTAGGTCGATGGCATATGGACTCGGATATCTATTTCTATCGTGATACGAGATGGATTCATTTGAGAAAATAAAACGATCTTCCGCAGTTGGGCGAAGCTCAAAGGCATACCCATTTGCATCGTTTCCTTCCACAAACTCCAGGTCAACCGAAAGGGACGATGACTGTTTGCGGCCAAAATATAAGATGCTGTCTGCTCCGCCAGCCTCGCCTGCATAGGTTTGAAGATCGCCGGCAACCACACGATTGAGAAAATGAAATACTCCGACGAGGTTTGACTTTCCAGCGCCGTTTCCACCAATGAACACGTTCAGACGGCCAAGGCGTAATGTCTGGTCGCGTATTGACTTGAAATTCTTGACCTTTAAAAGTTCTAGGGTCCGCATGGGATCATCGCAAGCTTTTTATCTTAGCCGCACTGTGACGCCGCTTCTTCAAGTAAATTCCCTATACGAGGCTGAAGCTGAAGTATAGTTAAGATCTAATGGAAAGTCATGGCGAATTACGCCTTTCCCAACGTCACGTACAGCACCTGCTCGCTGTCGCCGCGCAGGACTTTGACGGAGACCTTTTGGCCGGGCGTGGTGCGCTCGATCAGGTAGTTCTTCAACTGGATGCCATCTGTAATAGTCGTATCGTCAATTGCGAGCAAGATGTCGCCTTTGCGGAGACCGCCGTCAAGCGCCGGGCCGGCGGCCTCGGATACGGCCACGCGCCAGCGGGTGCCCACCTTCACTACGGTCAGTTGAATGCCCAGCTTGGAGAAGCTCGGCTGCTGTCCTTGGATCAAGGCCTCCACGATCCGTTGCACCAATAGGCCCGGTACCGCGAAGGCAAACCGGCTGCACCGCGGCTCACCTTGAACGGTCTCGGTCTGAATGATCGCGTTGACGACGCCGACGACCTCGCCCTCCGCATTAAACAGCCCTCCGCCGGAATTGCCGCTGCACGCGGATAGATCGATTTGAAACAGCCGCGAATCTACGATCGGTAAAAAGACATTAGCGTTTCCAAGACGCCCAAAGCCGACGGCCGGCCCCCACCCAAGCGGATACCCTACGGTAAAGAGTTCGTCGCCGGATTCAGGCTCCTTCTTGCCGAAGGCCACTGGCTTCAACGAGGTCGACCCGCCTTCACGAAGCCGATAGACCGCCACGTCAAGAAACTCATTCACCCCCGTCAATTCAGCGGGCAATTCTTCCAGTTCCGTCGTCAGTACGGTGATCTCCTTGGGAATGGCCTTCTGGCCGGTCTCATCCCGCTCCACGGCATGGCGAGCGGTGACAATGTAGCCGTCGCGCAGATGAAAGCCCGATCCTCTGGGCACAAAATTCGGCCGGCCCTTCTGGATACGCGTGTTCTCGACATTCTGAAGGACACCGACCGTCGAGCGTTTAGCCTTCTCCACGCCGGCCGCAAACCGGTGCTCATCCGTTTGAGCCATCGCCGGCGACACGCCCAGCATCAACAAGGCACCGGTAACGAATAGTGCTTTCTCCAACATGAATTCTCTTCCTTTCTCCTTGTTTGTCCTATGATCGCGAGAATAACGGCTTTACGCCGAACTGACAAGCCGTCCGCAGGTCATGTGTGTCGTCACGTTCGTCTGGCTCGCCACGTTCCCTTGATTACCTTGTGGTGGTCCAGCATAGTATCTTTCCTATGGAACCGCAGATGACGATCGTTAAGAACGCTCACGCCGATACCCGTACATTCCGCGCCGCTGCCGGCTTTCGGATGCCGGACCTGACCGGCACATCGCTCGCGCCGGAGACGTTCACTGTCACCTATTACGATACGATGGACCATCGCCTCGCGCGCCATCACATCGTGCTGTGCCGACGTGTCGAAGGCGGCGACACACGGTGGGAACTTGCGTTGTATGGACATCCGTTGCAGCCGTTGATGCGATGTGCGGACCGCTCGTTGCGTCCACCGTCCAGCTTCCACGACGCGCTGTACATCCATCTCCACGGACATGAACTGACTGCAATGGCGAAGTTCCGGACGCACCGCATGGGCACGCAGGTCTTCGATGGCGACCGCCTGCTCGCCACTCTCATGCTTGATAGGGTTGCTCAACTTGACGGGCGGCGAGTCGTTCGCCGCTTTGCAGAGCTGACCCTCGCGCCAATGGAGACTGACGAATCGGCGCTCAACCGCATTGAGGGCCTACTCCGGGCGGCCGGAGCCATTGACGGCCGCGAATGTCCTACCATCTGTGAGGTCATCGGCCTCGATCGTATTTCACAGCGGCCGGCCGTTTCACCGACCGCCGCTACCGTCGATCATCTCAAAGCGTACTTTGCTACGGAACTGGAGACCATCCTGACGCACGACCCCGGCACGAGGCTTGGTTTCGATCCCGAAGATCTCCACCAAATGCGTGTGGCCTCACGGCGCCTTCGCGCCGCCTTGCGGGCGGCCAAACCGATGCTGGTTGCCGAATGGGCGGATGAATTACAAGTAGACCTGTCTTGGCTGGGAGATGTCCTGGGGACTGCGCGTGACCTCGATGTTCTGCGCGAAAATCTCAACGTTGACAGCGCGACGCTCGATCCACCGGAGCGACACGCATTCGAGAAACTGACGGCTCCCCTCGAGGGTGAACGGGCCGAAGTCCGTGCCGTCATGATCGAGGCGCTGAAAAGTAATCGGTATCTTCAGCTTCTAGACCGGCTTCGGTCGGCCGCCGACGCGCCGCAGGTGGTCGGTGCCGGCCTTTCACTCCGCGATGTCGCTGCAGGGGAATT
>DATFCE010000213.1:0-2853 GCA_035253365.1 Nitrospiraceae bacterium | reverse complement strand
CATTCAGGGAAACGATTAGGCGGAAGGCTGAGGCTGAATCCAAATACATCAAGCAGACCGGCGGTCGTGGGCAGTATGGCCATGTCGTCATGACAGTCGAACCGTCCGAGTCGGGTAAGGGGTTGGAGTTTGTCAATAAGGTCGTAGGAGGCGCGATTCCGAAGGAATATATTCCTGCCATTGAAAAAGGTGTCCGGGAGCGGATGGAGACGGGAGTGGTTGCCGGTTATCCTCTGCGCGATGTAAAAGTGACCGTCATTGATGGGTCGTATCATGACGTCGATTCGAATGAAATGGCATTTAAGATCGCCGCCTCGATGGGTTTTGCTGACGCCTGCAAAAAGGCGGATCCTGTCCTGCTCGAGCCGATCATGAAGGTCGAAGTTCTTGTTCCTCAGGAATTCATGGGGGACGTCATCGGCAATTTGAACGGACGAAGGGGCAAGGTGCAGGGGATGAAGGTTCGCGCCGGCGCTCAAGCGATTGAAGCTGCCGTGCCTTTGATGGAGATGTTCGGCTATGCGACCGATCTTCGATCACGGACGCAAGGCCGTGCAACCTATAGTATGGAATTTGACCGGTACGAGCACGTGCCGAAGAATATTGCGGAAGCCATCATCAAGAAATAGCGGTTCCTGAATCAGGGAGGAGCGGGTTATGGCGAAGGCGAAATACGAGCGGAAGAAGCCGCACGTGAACATCGGGACGATCGGGCACGTAGACCATGGGAAGACGACGTTGACGGCGGCACTGACGAAAGTGTGTGCGGACAAAGGGATGGCGAAGTTCGTGAGCTATGACGAAGTGGCGAAGGCGAGTGAAAGTCAGGGGCGGCGAGATGCAACGAAGATCATGACCATCGCCATCAGCCACGTGGAGTACGAGACGGATAATCGGCACTATGCGCATGTGGATTGTCCGGGCCACGCCGACTACGTGAAGAACATGATCACCGGAGCCGCCCAGATGGACGGCGCGATTTTGGTAGTGAGCGCGGCGGACGGGCCCATGCCGCAGACGCGCGAGCACATCCTGTTGGCGCGGCAAGTGGGCGTGCCCTACATCGTCGTGTTCTTGAACAAGGCCGACAAAGTCGATGACAAAGAGCTCTTGGAGTTGGTGGAGCTGGAAGTGCGGGAGCTGCTCACGAAGTACGGATTTCCGGGGGACAAGACGCCGATCATCCAGGGGAGCGCGCTCAAGGCGATGGAAGGCGATGGCGGTCCGCTGGGAGTGCCGGCCATCATGAAGCTGTTGGAGGCGGTGGATACGTACATTCCGACCCCGCAACGGCCGATCGACAAGCCCTTTCTCATGCCGATCGAGGACGTGTTTACCATCAGCGGCCGGGGAACGGTGGTGACGGGGCGGTGTGAACGGGGCATCGTGAAGGTGGGCGATGAGATCGAAATCGTGGGGTTGCGGCCCACGCAGAGCACGGTGGTGACGGGCGTGGAGATGTTCCGCAAGGTGCTCGATGAGGGGCAGGCGGGGGACAACATCGGCGTGTTGTTGCGGGGGACCAAGAAAGAAGATGTCGAGCGGGGGATGGTGCTGTCGAAGCCCAAGACGATCACGCCGCACACGAAGTTCAAGGCGGAGATCTATGTGTTGACGAAGGAGGAAGGGGGCCGGCATACGCCGTTTTTCAACGGGTATCGGCCGCAGTTCTACTTCCGGACCACCGACGTGACGGGCGTGGTGCAGCTCAATCCGGGGGTGGAGATGGTGATGCCGGGGGACAACGTGAGTGTGACGGCGGAGTTGATCAGTCCGATCGCGATGGATCAGGGGTTGCGGTTTGCCGTGCGCGAGGGCGGCAAGACGGTCGGCTCCGGTGTCGTCACTGAAATTCTGGCGTAAGAGAGACATTGGTCGCTTGATAGCTTAGGAGTGAATGAAGTGAAAGTCGATCAGCGGATCAGAATCAGATTGAGAGGCTTTGACTACCGAGTGCTGGATCAGTCGGTCACGGAAATTGTCGAGACCGTTCGGCGCAGCGGAGCCAAGGTAGTGGGTCCGATTCCGCTCCCTACGAGAATTGAAAAAATTACAGTTCAACGCTCGACGCATGCCGACAAGAAATCTCGCGAGCAATTTGAGATGCGTACACACAAACGACTCCTCGATATTATGGAACCCACGCCTGAGACGATGGACTCGCTGATGAAGCTGAATCTGGCAGCGGGAGTGGACGTGGAAATTAAGTTATGAGTTCTGAGTGCTAAGTGCTGAGCTGTAAATCTCGGCACTCACGCCTCAGCTTCCAGCGCTGGATATATATGACAAACGGACTGATTGGGAAAAAACTCGGTATGACTCAAGTGTTTGACGAGAGTAGGTTGACACCGGTGACGGTGATCGAGGCGGGACCCTGCCGCATCGTGACGGTGAGGACTAAGGAGAGGCATCGGTACGAAGCGGTTCAGCTTTCTTTCGGGGAAATCAAAGAGCACAAGCTGTCGAAGCCGGAGTTGGGTCATCTGAAGAAAAATCAAGCATCTCCCAGTCGTGTGTTGCGTGAGTTTAGAAAAGACGGAGAGCCTACGGTCGGCCAGTTCATAACGGTCGGTATGTTTAAGAAAGGCGATTGGGTTGATGTGATCGGTGTGTCGAAAGGTAAGGGATACCAGGGTGTCGTGAAGCGTCATCACTATGCCGGTGGTCCTGAGTCGCATGGATCCATGTTTCATCGGGCTCCCGGTTCTATCGGAGCAAGTTCGTTTCCGTCTCGCGTATGGAAGGGAAAGACTCTACCGGGCCATATGGGATCGGAGCGCGTCACGGTTCAGCGCTTGAAGGTCATCGAGTCACGTTCCGAAGAAAATCTCCTCCTTGTCCGAGGGGCTGTTC
>DATFCE010000212.1:0-7591 GCA_035253365.1 Nitrospiraceae bacterium | reverse complement strand
TGAAGGGTTACAACGTACTGCATCCCATGGGCTGGGATGCGTTTGGCTTGCCGGCCGAGCAGTACGCGGTCAAGACTGGCATCCATCCGGCCATCACCACGGCGGAGAATATCGCGACCTTCCGGCGACAGATGAAGCGGGTCGGGCTCTCTTACGATTGGCAGCGCGAGATCAGTACGACCGATCCGGCGTACTACCGCTGGACGCAGTGGATCTTTTTGAAACTGTTTGAACGCGGGCTGGCGTACGTGGCCGAAGTGCCGGTCAACTGGTGCCCCGCGCTCGGGACCGTGTTGGCTAACGAAGAAATTGTCGATGGGCGAAGCGAGGTCGGGGGATTCGAGGTCGTTCGCAAGCCTATGCGCCAGTGGGTCCTTAAAATTACGGCCTACGCGGAGCGGTTGCTGGACGATCTGAAGCTCGTGGATTGGCCGACCAGCACACTGGAGATGCAGAAGAATTGGATCGGCCGGTCGATCGGCGCGGAGGTGATCTTCCCACTTGCTATGGGACCCGGCAACATCCGCATCTTTACGACGCGCCCCGACACGCTGTTTGGCGCCACCTATATGGTGCTGGCCCCGGAGCATCCGCTCGTGGATGTCGTGACGACACCCGAGCAGCGAGCCGAGATTGCGGCGTATCGCGAGGCGACGGCCAGTAAAAGCGATTTGCAGCGCCAGGAGTTGGAGCGTGAGAAGACCGGCGCGCCGACCGGCGGCTATGCCGTCAATCCCGTCAACGGCGAACGACTGCCGATCTGGATCGCCGACTACGTGCTGATGTCGTACGGCACCGGCGCAATCATGGCGGTGCCCGCGCATGATGAGCGTGACTGGGAATTTGCCAGACGGTATGCCCTGCCGATCCGCGAAGTGATCGCGGGCGGCGATGTGGAAAAAGCGGCGTTCGTGGACATCAATCAGGGAACCGTCGTGCATTCGACCACCCCGGACGGTGCGTTCTCTATCAATGGTTTACGGCCCGTTGAAGCGATTCCAAAAATCACCGCGTGGCTGGAGAGTCAAGACCGGGGCCGCAAGGCCGTCAACTACAAGCTGCGCGATTGGTTGTTTGCGCGGCAACGCTATTGGGGCGAGCCCTTTCCCATCATCTGGGTCGATGGGGAGCCGCGGCCGTTGCCGGAAGAGCAACTACCGCTCAAGTTGCCCGCAACGGATAATTTCAAGCCTTCGGGAATGGGGGAAAGCCCGCTAGCCAATCTCGAAGAGTGGCTGAAGACCAACGATCCGGTTACCGGCCAGCCCGGCCGCCGCGAGACCAACACGATGCCGCAGTGGGCGGGCTCCTGCTGGTATTACTTGCGGTTTCTCGATCCGGCGAATGATCGGCAACTGGTGGACCCGGCCAAAGAACGATATTGGATGCCGGTGGACCTCTACATCGGCGGCAGCGAGCATGCCGTGCTGCACCTGCTGTACTCTCGGTTCTGGCATAAAGTACTCTATGATATCGGCGTGGTCAGCACCCCCGAGCCGTTCATGAAACTCGTCCACTAGGGGATCGTGCTGGGCGAGGATAATCAAAAGATGTCCAAATCGCGCGGGAATGTGGTGAACCCGGACGAGATGATCGACACGTTCGGCGCGGATGCCGTGCGTCTGTATGAGATGTTCATGGGGCCGCTGGAGGCCATGAAGCCGTGGAGTACACGAGGTGTGGAAGGGATCACCCGATTCCTGCAGCGGGTATGGCGGCTGATCATGGATGAGGGGAGACTCAGCGGTGCGATCGTCGAGGCCGAGCCGTTACCTGAACAGCGCCGGCTGCTGCATCAAACGATCAAGAAGGTTACCGAGGACCTCGAAGGATTGCATTTCAACACGGCGATCGCGCAGATGATGGTGTTCACCAATGAGATGACCAAGCTGGAGAAGCGATCACGGACTGTGCTGGAACCGTTCGTCCTGCTTCTATCCCCGTTCGCGCCGCATCTTGCCGAGGAGTTATGGGCGATGATGGGACACGCAAAAAGCCTGGCGTATGAGACATGGCCGTCCTATGACCCGGCGCTTGTCGTGAGCGAGCAGTTGACGATTCCAATTCAGGTCAACGGCAAACTGCGAGGCAAAATCGACGTGCCGGCGGAGTGGAATCAGGAACAGATCGTGGCGCAGGCACAGGGCGATCCGAAGCTGTCCGAATGGTTACAGGGCAAGCGGCCGCGTAAAGTGATCTATGTGGAAAAGAGGCTCGTCAATTTTGTGGTGTAGCGCTGTGGCGCAAGTAAAAAGTTTAAAGGCAAAAGGCAAAAAGCATGTGTCCTTGGTCGATTTTTATCGATTCGCTTTTTACTTTTGCTTTTTTACTTTGTACGTGGCGGGGAGCCCGTTGCTGACCGCCTGTGGCTATCAGTTTCGGGTCGAAGGTGCGGGGCCGACCATTGGTGGAACGTCGAAGACTCAAGCCGAGGCTCAGGCCAATGCACCGACCCTCTCTGTCGTGAATTTCGACAACCGCTCCTTCGAACCAAATCTGGAAGTGAAGTATACGAAATATGCGCGCCATGAGTTCGCATCGGGGAGCGGGGCCCAGGTCGTGATCGGCTCGGAGCCTTCCGATCTGACGCTGCGGGGGCAAATTCTATCCGTCATTATTCCATCCCTGACCTTCTCGATCAATCAGACCTTGGAAAGCCGCGTCACGGTCATGGTCGCCGCGACTGTAGAAGAGAACCGTACCCAAAAGGTGATTTGGAGTCAGCTTCTCACTGCCTCATCCGAGTTTTTTGTCACCAAGGATTTGCAATTCAATCGCGTTTTGCAGAATCGCGCGCTCGAGCAGGCCGGCCAGTTCATCGCCCAAGACATGGCGGCCCGATTCCAAAATCACCTTGATCAGTACGGCATGGCCGCCGCTCCCGGAGCGGCGCCCCTTCCGGCCGTACCAGCCGGCGGCCTGGGGGGCGGTCGTCGATAAGAAAGAGACGCAGATAACGTCACCATGAAAGTCTATGAACTTGATACCGCGTTCAAAAAGGCCGAAGCCGGCCCTCTCTATCTGATCCTCGGCGAAGAGGATTATTTGCGGGACCATGCCGTCGGTCTCATCAAGGCGGCGGTCTTGGGCGGAGATGACGGCGGGCTGAGTGAATTCAACCTTGATGTGCTGTATGGCGACGAGAACGATGCCTCGGAGATTCTGACTCGCGCCGGCGAAGCGCCGGCTTTCGCGGCGCGCCGGCTCGTGCTCGTGAAGGCGGGCGAAAAAATATCCGCGCGTGACGGCGAGGCGCTGCTCTCCTATCTGAAGGCGCCGTGCGAGACGACCACGCTGGTATTTATCACGGCGAAGCTGGATGGCCGGACAAAGTTCGCCATGGCGCTCAAAGAGCGCGCCGTGCTCGTGGAGTGCGGACCTTTGCCGGAGCCGCAACTATTGGGGTGGATTCACGCTCAAGCCGGTCGCCTCGGCATACGGGTGAACGAGCAAGCTGCTTTGTTGCTCCGCGATCTCGCCGGAAGCACCTCGCTCTCTTTGGTCATGCGCGAGTTGGAAAAGCTCGCGGCCTACGTGGGCGATGGCCGACCGGTCTGCCCCGCTGACGTGGAAGCCGTACGAGGGGGTGAGGTCGGCGCATCCGTCTTCGATCTGACGGGGGCCATCGGAGCGCAGAATCACGAACGGGTCCTCCGTATTCTCGCGACAAATCTCGATGCGGGCGAGGCGCCCTTGCGCATTTTGGGTTCATTGGTATGGCAGTATCGTCAGCTCTGGAAGGCGAAGGAAGCGCTGAGGCACGCTCGCGGTGAGTCGGAGGCCGGACGGATTCTCCGCATGCCGCCGTTCAAGGCTCGGGAGTTTTTGGCGTCGTTCCCGGAGGCGCATCTGAAATCGGCCTTTGGTCGCTTCCTGGAGACCGATTCGAAATTGAAAGGCGGAAGCGCGACTGCGCCGAGGCAAAACCTAGAGGCGTTACTGCTGGATCTCTGTGCAAAAGAGAGAAGGCCGCGTGTAAAAGGAGAAGGTCCCCCAGCAACCCGTCGATCTCAATCCCCGGCTTCTGGAACAATACGACCGATACAAAATGTCAGGACTGTGCGGCCGTCAACCCATTAACTTTGGCAGCGAGGCGGGACACCCGACGGGAAGCCGTATTGCGCTTGATCACCCCTTTGGTGACCGCTTTGTGAAGGGCGGAGGTGGCTTCACGCAGGGAAGATTTGGCTTGGTCGGTGTTTTTCTCTTCCACGGCGCTGAGCACCTTTTTCATGATGCTTTTAACCGAGCTGATCACCGTGCGATTTCGCTGATTGCGTTTTTCGGCTTGGCGTGCTCGCTTGATCGTCGATTTATGAATAACCGGCATGGTGAACCCCTCAACTTTCTTTACGAAAGAATGAGACTTGTAGCACATGAGGATGCCTGGGGTCAATGACGAGATTGAAATAGAAGATTGAGAATAGCGTAGAGACCGATTGTTTCATGCCTGTCCCAGCGGGTGAAGGGAAAATCATGTCGAAGGTCAATGCGCGGGATCGACTGATCGTGGCGCTCGATGTGCCGTCTGCCGAAGAGGCTGAGTCTTTGCTCGATCGTGTCGGCGCAAGCGTCTCATTCGTCAAAATTGGGTTGGAGCTGTACACCGTGGCTGGTCCCGAAATAATTAAGCGCGTTACGGAGCGAGGCAAGCGCATCTTTCTGGATCTCAAATTTCTCGACATTGAAGAAACGGTTCGCCGGGCCACCGCGCGTGTGGCCCATATGGGGGTAGATTTTCTCACGGTGCATGCCAACCGAAAGGCACTCCGCGCGGCGGTAGAAGGGCGGGCAACCGCCACCGGCAATCAATCTCGCCTGAAATTATTAGCTGTCACGGTCTTGACGAACTTTGATGCGGGCGATTTACGGGACATGGGGATTCAGTGGAACGTGGCTGATCTAGTCGCCGCTAGAGCACAACTGGCGGCGGAAGTCGGGTTCGATGGTGTCGTCGCCTCAGGCGAGGAGCCGTCTGTGATCCGGAAGAAGGTGGGCCAAGATTTCTGTATTGTCACCCCGGGAATTCGTCCGACTAAGCAGGGAAGCGATGAGCACGCCCGGGTCAGCACGCCTACCGCCGCCATCACCTCCGGCGCCGACTATCTGGTCGTTGGCCGTCCCATTCGTGACGCGACAGATCCACGCGACGCAGCCGAACGGATTATCTCGGAGATGCAAAAAGCTTTCAATGTCAGAGAAGCGGAATAACGATTGCCTTCTATGCTAACAACGTACAGACCTTCGTGTCGTGATCGTGCGTAGAAGAAAGAAGAGTCGCATGCCATGTTGCGACCGTCTCCGCCGATTTGTTAACATATTCCTTTCGCTTCCCTAGGACCTGGACGGTGGGTGTAGCTCAACGGTTAGAGCGCCGGACTGTGGCTCCGGAGGTTGCGGGTTCGAAACCCGTCACTCACCCCAAACTACAGTTGATGTTCCCAAAGTCTGGTTTTCTAATAAGCCTCTGTCGCCGTCGGCTTGTGCCGCTAGCGTCGTTCTGCATCTCATAACCTCCCGCATACATTGCCAATCGCTTAGTACAGCTGAAGCGGATTTCCACACCGGGCCCGAACTCGAGGAAAACTTTCCGGGTGAGTCTCTTAATTCAAGAACGCCCTCCCGTGCTCCAGTACTTCCTTTAGCGCTATCGCGCTTACTGACATCATTGAAAGCAAAGTGAGTAAGCTCTTAAGACTATAGGGGGGATCATTTTTGTGAGGCGCCTTAAGACTGACACACATGAGACACAATGCTTGCCTTAAGATTTTATGTCGGAAGAATACGTCAATAAAAAACAATGGTTTTACGTTTTCTGCGGCATGGCATTATGTGTGCTGATCTGATTCGCATGTACCTCAATGAGTCGGCAAATAACGTACGAACCCAGGTCTCTTGGGAAGGAGCGAGGCATGCGAAATATATGTAGCGGGATAGCGAGATACTTCAACCCAGGATCAGTGCTTATAACATCCACCCTAATCTCAGCTTCAATATCTTTGTCGGGGTGCGCCGCATCTTCAACATACCGATGGACAGAATTCACGGAAAAGAATTTTCCCGCCAAAGTCAGTCAAATCATTACGGTGTACGGAAACTTGCTAGACCAAAAGCATCGAGCCGGCTACGGCGAATGGGATGTGCGAGTAAACGCCGATCCACCCATGGCTACATATGAATGCATTCCGGGGGAGGCTTGCCAAATAGTGGTTAGTAGATTGCACTGCACCAACGGCCGGCATGAAAAAACAGATTGTGCTATCCGTTTGAATCGCGATCATCACGTTTGTAAGTTGTGGCTATTCGACAGGAAGCAAAGTTTATCGATTCGGTGTCCGCTCGATGTTGTACTGATGCCTGAGAAGTCCGATCCATCGAGTACAGCCCAGGCTTTTACTTCCAACCATAGACGTTTAGTTCGATTCTGAAGACACGCTCTCAGTGTTCTGCAACTGGCTTCACGCCGGTTTCTCACCTCACCAATCGCGGCGAATATTTCGCTGCCGTCTTTAGCTTATATAACATATCAAACATGTCGCACTCGTTTACCTCATTCGAGGGTGGAATAAGGGCCGGGCCATTAGTTTCAGAAGATTTTGTTGGACAATGGGTTCGGCAGACTAAGCATCATTGGCCGACCTGAGAATTTTGAATTTGTCGGTAATGTACTCTCGCAATCACCCGACTCCAAGAAGCAGATAGATCTTCGTGATTATCGCGGATAAGACCGCCATTCTGATTACACCTAATGGGGAATTAAAAGGAGAGGACCGATCGTTCACACGGCTTGGTGGTTTGCCGTTTTCATGGCATACGTGGAAGTGATGGTCAGAAATGGAGTCGGGTTAAAAGAGTACTGAGCGTCATGATTAGTGCCTCTGCGATTGATTGTGCCATTATAATTTGGCATGGGCTCTATTGTGCTGTTCGTACAGCAGCACGCGTTGCTCAGCATCCAGGCGGTGCTTTCGCGCGGTCTGACGACGCATCAAAGCGGCTTTCCGAACACGGTTGTAATACCACTGATAGTCACACAGCAACATAAGGACGGCCATGGTATCTAATGTCAACCATATGATTAGGGCGAGTCGCATATAGCTCCTCTGATAAATGTGCAAATCGCCAAGTCTTACTCAACCGTGACGTCTCAGCAACCGTCGTGCCATTGGACATGGTCGAGGACTAATGTTACGTGAATCGACGTTTATACGCGGTGATTGACCGTTATTGATTAAAATTATCCAACGCCTGACATGTTGAAATTATCTAAATCGATACGAGAAGGAACCTTTCAGATACAATACAAGCGTTGCATATGAGACAAAAGCCTGTGTATAACCATGATTTCTATTGCCTAGTTCCATTTTGCCTCAATATAAGCATCGGCGTGGCATAAATGTTACGCTGGGCTGATGTCATCGACGCGTCGACCCTCCGTGTGCTTCTGTAGGTTTTGGGACTGCAATCGAGACGTCTACTTATTGTTCTAAGGAGCCACAGACGATAAGATGAATACAGTACTTGAATGGCAGGAGAGGCGATGCATCGGACATATGGCGAAGTCATCGTACATGCCCTTGTGGCTTTTATC
>DATFCE010000211.1:0-2857 GCA_035253365.1 Nitrospiraceae bacterium | reverse complement strand
TCGGTCAGGAATGCCAGAGGTCCGAGCGGATCGCACGCAAGACGGCCTTTACTGTCCGCCGTTCCTGTGCCGTCATCTCGCCGCCGTGAAGCTGCATGTGGTTGTCATCAGACCACCTATCGAGCGCATCTTGAACGCGCTCCTTCAGCTTGACGTAAGCCTCCTTGAAGTCCCGTTCGTGGTAGCTCATGCTCGTTCTCCATTCGTCTGCTCTGAGCCCCTGGCGTCGTTGAGATCGTTGGGATGGTGGCGGTTCCAGCATCAACATCGCGAACCTCCTGATCATCAAGAACCCGCCGACATCGATGTAGGGCTCTGCACACTCAGGGCGTGCTTAAGGCTGCGTCGATGCCGGCCGTCCACACATCCTCCTGCCGCTCGAATGCCCGTCGCATGGCTGCGTGGATCTCTGGCGTCGGCTGCCGCATGGCCTCGACGGTCTCGCGAACGTCTGCAACGAAGATGTTCCAATTCGCGTCCACATTTGCTTTGACGTGCTCGTCCGTCTCTGGCTTGCCGAAACGCTTAGCATAGTGTTTGGCTGCCTTTATTCGGCAGACCCGCTCCACCATTCCGCTCATCGTGTCCCTCTCATTTGGCTTAGGACCGAGGGGCCGGGACAATGATCGGCGGCGGCTCGGTCTGTAGGCTGTAATAGTCCGCGATTACCTTCGTCACCACTTCCATCTCCCGGCGCATCGGTTCGACCGCCCTGTGAAAGTCTCCCCACTTTCGGCGGGCATACTCTTTGTCATCGCGGCCGAATCGGCTGATGTTGTTCGCCGTCTCGGCCTCCATTTCCTTGATCTTATTTCCCAGCGCGGCCAGGTGCTCGCGGCCCGGCTTCAGAAGTTCCTCGTCTATTGCCATGGGCGTTAGCCTTCTATTTAGGTGCGGCGCTGTAGGCGGCGCTTTCGGAACATCCCCTCATAGACCCGACGCAGTTGGCGCCGGATTTCCTCGGGGCTCTCTTGCGCGACCATGCTCGCACTAAGCCTGATGACGTTATCGGGATTAACGATCACCACATCGTCCGGCGTGTCTTTGTATTTTTCCGGGTCGATCATGTCTCATCCTATTTGCTGCTTTAGGCTGTCGGAGCGGCCCGTCAGGTGCCATCGCTCGCCAGACCTTGAAATAGTGGTTTGTCACAAAGTCTAGCAGAGCAGCCTGCGCTTTAGCCTCTGTGCTGGTCGTGTCACGGAAGACGGCAAGCGCCGCGTCGAGTGAATCGACCAGCGTATTATAGTCCTTCTGCGTGAATTTCTGCATGGGCTTAAGCTTTCTGCTCAGGTGGGCGTGGGTAATTTCAAGATCACGAGCAAAATCGGTAGCACAACCACGACCAGAAACGTGATTGCGTCCATCCTCATTGCCGCTCTCCATTCGTGAGCGGCTGCCAGCCGTCGAGATAGTAGAGCAGGCCGCCCCCACTCCCGACCTCGTTCCAATTGCCATCGTCATAGAAGGCAATGGCATAGTGGCGCCTCCGGGTGCGATCGCCGTAGTCATGGCCGCGGACCTTGATCCAGGTGCCGTCCCTAGGCGCAGTGTCGAGTGTCTTCCAGGTCATGGGCTCTCCAACTTCTTTCATGTGCGATAGGGCATTTTGCTCTGTGTCTGCCAACAGAAGCGTAGGCTCAACAGACACAAGTCCCAGCGGCGACGGCTGGAGTGGAAAAAGAACCAAACCCACGGCTCGTCAGGCTTCCTCGTCCCAAAGGACAATATCCACGACCACGTGATTGACTTCGGGTCGTGGTAGGACGCGATATTCCACCAGTGACGGTCGTTGGTCCGGCTGAAGAATTTAAGTCCCTGCATGTCTCAGTCTTCCAATGTACGTCAGGCTGGCTCAAACGGCTCAAGCGGCTCATTGGTGCCTGGTTCGCAGCCGCGCCACATATCGAAGTAGGCATTTCCGACCTCGCCAAGCGCGATGGCAAGGGCGCGGAAATGCGCTCTATCTCCGTCGCGTGCCGAGTCGGCGCGCTTATCCATGGCTCTCCTGGCGCCCATGAATGCTTTCGCGTGGAGTCCAAGATCATCTTTTGTCATTGCTTCGGTTCCTGTCTTCCATGTGCTTAAGCCTATTAGCGGATGGACAACGCGCTGAGGTTCGCCACAGTCTCGCCGTGGCCGGGCAAGTCGTGATCGTGTGCGGGGCTGGCTAGGACCGTCTTGAGCAGATGCTCGGCCTGTTCTTCGTAAACGCGCCACGTCGGAACGGGCTGATTGTTCGCGTCGCACATCTCAAGCCAAGACGTGAGTTCGTCGGGATCGCGTTCATAGCTGATTGCCAGTTCTCGCGCGATAACTTCGGCTGACAGGGTCATTACTTGTCCTAGTTAAAAGATACGTGTTTTTGGCTTTGTCAGAGCAATTTTAGCCTACGGCCTAATCATCGTCCAAGAGCTTGATTGCTCGGCTCACTGCACCGCGAACTTGCTGAGATGCCTCTGCGTCGTTTTCAACCGTTCTGAGGATCGCCACGGCTTGCAATTGCGCCGCTAGCAGGGATCGAATGCGCGCTATCATCACATCGGTGTCGGCTTCACTCATGATGCAGGTCCTCTGAACCAAGTGCGGACGCAGGCGGTCCAGAGACCAGCGCCGATGCCGAACGGGGCCGCTACAATGACTGCTCCATGTTGTGTCGGCACGTGACCGTCCATGTATCCAATCGCGGCAAGCGTCGCGGTGACGAACAAGCCAGTCAAAATTTCCGGCATATATCTCATGCTTGCGAATCCTCAGGGACGACCTCGATCTCGACGGGGACTAGGCACTGATCCCACCATTCGTAGCCGCCCTCATTTTGATCGAGCAGCACTGGGTCATAGACCCAAACAATGAT
>DATFCE010000210.1:0-3553 GCA_035253365.1 Nitrospiraceae bacterium | reverse complement strand
CTTCCAGTGATTTGAGCCGGGTCAGTAAATCACGAGGAAAGTCACGGGGGACACCGCCATGTCCGACGAGAATGACGCCCTGTTGCCGATCCTGATGATCCACCGTGCTCATAAACACTTTCCGGAAACGGCATTCATTGTCATCACGCGGGTTAGAGCGAGAACTCGGCCCACAGAAAGGTGTGGTCGGACGCGCTCGGCGCTTTACGAGGCTCGATATCCACCTCGACCCGAGTGCATTTCTCGGCCAGCGGGGGCGTGGCGAGAATGTGATCGATCCGCCAGCCCTTGTTCTTCTCCAAGGAACTGGGACGCAGATAATCCCAAAAGGTAAATTGCTGGCGATCGGGGTAGAGCTTTCGGAAGACATCGACAAAGCCCCATCCCACCGTCTCTTTGTAGGCGCGGCGAACGTCTTCATGGAAACAGACGTGTCTGAGATGCTTTTCGGGGCTATGCACGTCGATCGGCTCCGGGGCGACATTCATATCCCCGCACCAGACCGCGAATTGATCCGTCGTGAGATGCTTGGCGAAATAGTGCCGCAAGCGCGTATACCACCCGAGCTTGTACGTGTACTTCGGCGAATCGATCTTAAAGCCGTTCGGGACGTAGGTATTGAGGATGGTGACGCCTTGCACGACCACGCGCATCAGCCGCGCATCGTCGATCTCCGCTTCTCCATCATCGAAGCCGTAATAGGCGGCGTCGGGCGTGACCCGGCTGAGTACGGCCACGCCGTTGTAGGACTTCATGCCACGAAACGAGAGATGATAGCCAGTAGACGCAAACGCGAGGGCCGGGAACAGCTCGTCCTGTACCTTCGTTTCCTGCAGGCACAGCACATCCGGTTGATGCTGCTCGAGCCAGCTGAGAACCACAGCGAGCCGGGCGCGGATAGAGTTGACGTTGAATGTGGCGATTTTCATCGTGTGTTGGAATGCGGACGCGGGATTATAACAGATGAGCGAGCGCCTAGGCGAAATGGCAGCAATGGGGAGAGAAGGGATCAATCGAGATGGTTGGGTCAGCGGTGAGCGGCTCAGCCGCTCACCGCGTGCAATCACCGATTCTGGTGAATTTCCCCGCGCCAGGCGCCGGTTTCCCGGCCACGGTTCTCAATGAATTCTTTGAACCGCTCCAGATCGCCTTTCACCCGCTGCGAGACCACACCCACGGCATCCCCGACATTTTCCAGAAATCCTTTCGGGTCGTAGTCCAACTGCAGCATGACTTTGGATTTATTGTCGGAGATGCGGTGGAAGGTCACCACGCCGGCATTGGCCGACCCGGTGCTGCTCCGCCATGCGACCCGTTCGTCGGGGATCTGCTCGGTAATTTCGGCATCCCATTCCTGTTCCTTCCCTGCAATTTCGGCCCGCCAGTGCAATCGCTTGTCCGTCACTTGTTTGACTTCCTTCACCCCTTCCATAAAGCGAGGGAACTCTTCGAATTGCGTCCACTGGTTGTAGACGGTCCGCACGGGAGCCTCCACTTCGATCGATTTTTCAATTGTTGACATAGGTGCCTCCTTGAGATGTCTTTGCCGCCGCGTTTCTATTGTCACTATACGTGATTGTGCGCTTAGGGGACATCGGTGCCGCATGACTGGGCCTGTCCGACGCCACCTTCAAGAGTTGTCGGAAAGAGACTACGCAGGAGAGGATCGGATGACTAAGACAGCAGATCGACCCATCCGGCCATCCGGCCATGCCAGTGCGCATGGGACGCGATGATGCCCTGGACAGCGGTGCGAGGCTGATTGAACAACAGCGGATTGCCCGCGCTATCAACCGCTTTTCCGCCCGCCTCCCCGATGAGTAAGACGCCGGCCGCGATGTCCCACTCGTTGAGGCGGTCTATGTTGAGGGCGCCGTCCGCCTGCCCCGCCGCGACGAGCGCGAGCGTGTAGGCGATGGACCCCATCGGGCGGCACTCCGCGGTGGCGGCGAGCGCGTTGAACCGTCCACGCTCCCAGGCCGGGGGGCTGACCAGAATGACGGGCCGTTCCTGTTGCGCGTCCCTGACCGCTATCGGCTGACCATTGAGCCGAGCGCCCGAGCCGCGCACCGCGGAGAAAAATTCACCGGACGCGGGATTGTAGACAACTGCCGCAATGGGGCTGGTGCCCTCGGCCAAGGCGATGGAGATGGTGTATTGCGGCACTCCGCGCATGAAATATTTGGTACCGTCGATCGGATCGATGATCCACACGCGTTTCTTCTCTAATCGGTCGGGATTGTCGGCGGTCTCCTCCGATAACCAGCCGTGATCGGGATACGCCCCGAGCAAATCCTCATGGAGGATGCGATTGACTTCCAAGTCGGCCGTCGTGACCGGCGAGCGATCGTTCTTGGTGTGGATCTCAAACCCCTCGGACGCAAGCTCCAGCACGCGCGTGCCCGCGCGAATAGCGGCGGCGCCCATAATGTCGATCTCATGATCCATCGATTCGTCCTTTCACTCGAAAGGCATTGCTTGTACAGAGTAACAGGTCCGAGCCTCCAAAAAAAGCGGTGATCTTCTTGTGCGCGCACGACCCTGAATCACGCCACGGCAAAAACGGCCCGATCAGATATACTCAGTGCAGTCGCGCACGTGGCGACGGTTGTCATTCCGTGACCTGCGAAAGAAGGCTTGGCGCAGATGCTCTCGTGCCCGGAATGCCGCAAAGACGATGTGCTGCGAACGCGATGCTTCACGGTGTTGGAGCGTTTGGCCGACGCGTGCGGCCTCTCGCCGTTCCGCTGTCAGCAATGCCATCACCGATTTTTCTCATGGCGCATCGGGCGCCGCTATCCCACCGGCCTAATCGATCGGCGCGAGCACGGCCGGATTCCGGTCCGATTGGCGTTGTCCTTTTCAGGCGGCCGCGTTCACGGACACGGGACGGTGCTCGATATGTCGATGGGCGGGTGCATTATCAAGAGCGATACCCACGTCCAGATCGACGATATCTTCTATCTGGAGATCTATGTCGCGGCGCAAGACCCGCCCATTGAGGTCGCGGCGATGGTGCGTTCGATCGGCTCTAAGGGAATTGGATTTAAGTTTCTGCGGGCGGCTCGAGAGAATCAGCGGCTATTCGACTTTCTGCACTCGCGCGGCGCGTAACGCAGGCGGAGCACTCATCATCTCTCACGCTTCACCGGACTCCTCTCCATAAAGTCGGCGGTCCGCGACATCAAACAAATTGATCGCCATCTCGCCGTCGTCCGGCGACGACGCGACACCGTAGTGCAATCGTAGATTGGCCTGGGGCGCCAGGCGAGCGAGATCGGGCTCGAATTTTTCCACGATCCGTCTGGCGACAATATGGGCGCCCTGGCTGTCTGATTGAGGAAGCAGGACGGCGAACTCGCTGTCCGAGATGCGGCACGCATAGTCATACCCGCGCACCGACTCGGCGCAGGCGCACGCCAAGCTCACCAGTAACGCGTCTCCGGCGGCATCCCCGTGCTTCTCTCTCGCTTGTTTGAAATTCGTGACATTGAGAAGAACCAAGGACAGCGGGTATCCATGCCGGAGCGAGCGGCCGAGTTCCTTGCTGAGA
>DATFCE010000209.1:0-12521 GCA_035253365.1 Nitrospiraceae bacterium | reverse complement strand
CGCAAAAATGGGCCGAAGCGATCGAGGCGTACCGGGAAGTCAGTGATCGCGAAGGTCGCGTGTCCGGTGACCCGTGGCCGGCGGCCGCGCGCCGGCGGCTCTCGGCTATCCTCGAACCATGGCTCATGGCCGCCCTCAAAGCCGGTGATGAGTGGACCGCCATGATGCTGTTTCACCGGCATGGAACGATGGCCGACCACGCGTACAGCGGCAAGGATCTTATCGTGCGCGTGGCGGATGCTCACCGGCGCGCGGGGTTCTCCGCCGAGGCGGTGAAGATGTATCAGACCATTCTCAAGAATCCCTCCGCCCGTGCGATACACGAAGAGGCCCTGATCGGACTGGGAGCCAGCTACCTGGATCAGACCGATTTTGTGTCCGCACGGAAGATCTTTGAGCGATATCGCGTTCAGTATCCGCTCGGCCGCCACAAGCTCGACGCGCTCGGCCTGTTGGCGATGACGCTTCATGGGCAAGGCTTGTTGCCGGAGGCGATTCGCCTCTGCCGTCAGTGGCTTGACCTGTCGCCGAATCATGCCGATCGTCCCCGCATGTGGGCTCGGCTCGGCGCGGCCTTGATAGATCATGGAGAGACAGCGCTTGCGTTGAAAGCCTATGCCGACGCCGATCGGGAAGGCGCGCTCCTATCGCCGTCGGCGCGACTCCGATATGCGGATCTCCTGGCGCGCCATCGCGCGCCGGAGGAAGCCCTCCGGCAATACCAAGCCGCGCTTCGTCTGTCGCCGGGGGAGCCGGAGGTGCAGTGGGCGGCGATCGGGCTCGCGGGACTGGGGCAGGATTCCAAACGAGCCGCGGACACCGACGCTATGTTCCGCGACATCGGCCGCATGACCGACGACCCATGGACGACTCGCGTGGTGTCCGCGCTTCGGGCGGATCTGTCGACGGATGCGGGCCAAGAGCCCGACTGAGAGTGGAGTTTCCAATGCCGGACGCCCGCGAAATGAATCTCCTTCAACATGCATTTGAAAGTTTCGACCAAGCCGCCGTCAGTCTCCAAGAAACCTACCGCGCGTTGACGGCCCGCGTGGAGCGCCTCGATCTCGAGTTGGCGGCCAGCAATGAAGCGCTGCGAGTGAATCTGGCGGACAATGAAAACATGCGGCGCCATCTGACGGCCATTTTGGAGTCGCTCACCACCGGCGTCATCGTGGCCGATTACGGCGGGCTTATCATTCGATGCAACCAAGCCGCCGAAATGCTCGTGGGCATTACCCGCGATCGCATGCTTCACCGCTCGCTTGACGAGGTCCTTGCGCAAGCGGGATTGCACGGCAGCGAGTATCCGGTGACTGCGCCGAGCGGCGCCATTCTTTCCCTGTCCCGGTCGGCCCTTCATGACGGACACGGCTGCGCGTCTGGGCACATTTTGTTGCTGCACGACATGACGGCCGTCCGGCGCCTCGAAGAGCGGTTGCAGTGGCGGGATCGTTTGGCGTCCATGGGCGAGATGGTGGGGCGCATCGCGCACGAAATCAGAAATCCTTTAGGAAGCGTGGAACTCTTCGCCTCGATGCTGCGCAAGGATCTCTCGCATGACCCCCCACGGCGGCAATATGCCGATCATATTTCGGGCGCGGTGCAAGGAATGAATCGGCTTTTGACGAATCTCTTGCTGTACACCCGTCCCAACGCTCCGCAACCCGCGTGGCATCGCGCGGATATCCTGCTCCGTGACACCCTGGCCTTGGCCGCGCAGGCGATAACGGCGGCCGGGGTGAGCACGCATATCAGGCTGGACGACTCGAATTGCGAAGTCTGGTGCGATGAGGGACAGATGAAGCAGATCTTGCTCAACCTGCTCCTCAATGCGGTGCAAGCCATGCCCGACGGCGGCGACCTGACGGTCGCGATCACCGACGAATCTCGTTTCGATTCAGCCCCGCGATGGGTGCGGATCACCGTGACCGATACCGGCCAGGGAATTCCACCCGAATCTCGATCGCGGCTCTTCGATCCGTTTTTCACGACCCGGCCGGATGGATCGGGTCTTGGGCTGGCCATAGTCCATGCGCTGGTGGAGGGACATCGAGGCCGCCTCGACGTGGAAAGTACGGTCGGCAAAGGAAGCCGGTTTACGGTTGTGCTGCCGGCGGACGTGCCTATGCAGGCGCAGGCCGTCGTGTCACTGAGCGGTAAGCATGTCATCGCGGCAGAAGGGGAAGAACCATGAGCGTCATGTCTCTCGGACGATTAAACTCGAAACCCGGGCAGGATCCTCGCTCGGTGCTCATTGTGGACGACGAACCGACCATGCGGGTGGCGCTGGCCGAGGCCTTGCGCCGGAACGGATATGGCGTCACGCAAGCGATCGACGGGCAAAATGCGCTCGATCAGTTGGCAAGTTGCAAGCCCTGGCTCGTGTTGACGGATTTGAAAATGCCCCGCATCGGCGGCATCGCCCTGATCAAGGAAATCAAAAAGCGGGCGCCCCAGACCCAGGTGGTCATCATGACCGCCTATGGGACGGTCGAAACGGCGGTCGAAGCGATGAAGCACGGCGCGGTCGATTTCTTGTTGAAACCGTTCGCCGCCGAGCATCTGGAACAGGTCCTGGCCCATCTCGAGGACACAAATACCGCCACGCCCCCTGAAGAGACGGCGCCGGTGCTGAACCGGCCGATCCTGACGCAGGATCCCAACATGGCACGAGTGCTCAGCATGGCGGAGGGCGTGGCCCCCAGCCAAGCGACGGTGCTGATCCACGGTGAAAGCGGGACCGGAAAAGAGCTGCTGGCCCGCTTCATCCACAACCACAGCCCTCGCGCCCACCGCCCGTTCGTCGCCGTCAACTGCGCCGCGTTGCCGGACGGGTTATTGGAGAGCGAGCTGTTCGGGCATGAGCGCGGGGCATTCACGGGGGCGCTCATGCGAAAGATCGGCAAATTTGAAATGGCGCACAACGGGACATTGTTGCTGGACGAGATCAGCGAGATGAACCTCGGATTGCAGGCCAAGTTGCTGCGCGTGCTCCAGGAGCGCGAAGTGGACCGGATCGGCGGCCGCGAGCCCATCCACGTCAATATCCGGGTCATCAGCACGACGAACCGGTCGTTGTTGAAGGAGGTGGAGCAAGGGCGGTTCCGGGAAGATCTGTACTATCGTCTGAATGTGTTTCCGATTACCTTGCCGCCGCTGCGCGATCGCCCGGCCGATCTTCCCTTGCTGGTCCGGCATTTTGTGAAATCCTCGGCCGTGCGCAATAGCCGTCCGGTGCCGGACATCTCGGATGGGGCGTTCAAAGTCTTATCGGAACGATCGTGGAAAGGCAATATCCGCGAGCTGGAGAATGTGATGGAGCGGGCAGTCCTGTTGGCGTCCGGAGGGGCCATCGAGGCGGAACATGTTCGTCTTATGGATGGGGGGCAGGCGAATAGCACGGTGGTCCGACCGCTCCCGGCCGGTGAGGCGCCGACAGGATCGTTATGGGACATGGAGCGCGATCTGGTGATGCGGACGCTGGCCCGGCTCAACGGAAATCGAACCCACGCCGCCAAGGCGTTGGGGATCAGTATCCGCACATTGCGAAACAAGTTGCGTGAATATCGCCAATTGGCGGAGCCGTTGCGGCCTGATCCATCGTATGACGGCGATCGCTGAATGAAGTAGGCAGATTTTGCCTAGGCCACGCAATGTCTCTCTTAAAAGTCGTTAAGGCGCACAGAAAAGGGCGGTGAAAGATCATGGTTTATCTCGCCCCCGGGACTCGGGAATAGGGCTTGCACCGCCGGCCGTGGAACGAATCGGAGAAGGCTATGAAAATTTTCGACACCACGATGAGCCTGTTGGAAAAAACGATGGATCTTCGTGACGCTCGCCATCGCATCATTGCCTCGAATATCGCCAATGAAGAAACGCCGGGATATCGCGCCCATGACCTGACATTTCAAGACGCCTTGTCGGCGGCTTCAAAGAACCGGCCCGCCGTCGTCTTGCAGGCCACGCATGTGCGCCACATTGGACTGCGCGGGGACCGCATAAGCCAAGTGGACGGCAGGGTCTCGACCGTGCCGGTGTCCGACCTGCCGCTGGATGCGAACTCCGTGAATCTTGAACTGGAAATGGCCAAGTTGTCGGAGAATGCCATGCAGTACAACACTGCCACGACCATGGTTGCCCAACGCTTTCGGCAATTGTTGTCCGCCATCCGCGAAACCCGGTAGCGATTGCGCGGCGGAGCAACGGAGATCTGAACATGGAAAGGAGTCCCCATGGATCTTGACGATACATTACGAGTGTCCGTTTCGGCGCTGGACGCGCAGCGCCGACGTTTGAATGTGATTGCCAGTAACTTGGCAAATGCGCAATCGACGCATGCCGTAAACGGCGGCCCGTATCGGCGCCGCGATGTCGTGCTGCAGGCCGCCGCGGTGACCCCGTCGTTTCACACGGCGTTCCGGCGCGCGGCATTACCGGCCGACCGGCATGGACTGGTCGGCGTGCGCGTGTCACGGGTGATCGAGGATTACAAGCCGGGACAGGCGCTCTACGACCCCAAGCACCCTGATGCGGATGCCCGCGGATACGTGGTGATGCCGAACGTCAACGTGATGGAAGAGATGGTCAATATGTTGTCGGCTTCGAGAGCCTACGAGGCCAATGTACAGGCCATCAACGCGGCGCGATCCATGTGGAATCGGGCGTTGGAAATCGGGCGATAGCTCGTAGGAGTCACGAATGGACGACATGCGCATCACTTCATCGGCGCCCCATTTTCAGGAGCAGGCCGGCGCCGACCCAACCAATCATGCCGGGGCGGGCGGTCAGGCGGGGTTCCTGGACTCCCTCAAAGACGCCATCGTCAAGACCAATGAAGTCCAGGTGGAAGCCAACCACGCGGTCGAAAGCTATCTGACGGGGGAAACCCAGAACGTGCATCAAACGATGGTCGCCTTGCAGAAGGCCGATGTCTCGTTTCAGCTCATGATGCAGATCCGCAATAAACTCGTCTCGGCCTACGAAGAAATTCAACGCATGCAAATCTAATTCGGGGACCTCTTGCGGTCGCATGGTCGCCGTGAGGGGAAGATTCTACTGACTAATCGGGACACTCATGCTTGCCAAATTCAATGAATGGCCTCTCGGTCGGCGCCTCACCGCGATGGTCTTGCTCGCGGCGTCCGTCGCCGGCTTGATTGCGATCGCGCTTTGGACGCAACAGCCGGAGATGCAGGTGCTCTACGCCAATCTTTCCGCCGAAGATGCCGGCACGATCGTCGAACGGCTCAAGGAAACCAAGGTGCCCTATGAGATCGGTGCCAGCGGCACGGCAATTCTCGTCCCCCGCGCGCACGTTCACGATGTCCGGCTGCAATTGGCCGGGCAAGGGTTGCCGCATGGTGGAGGGGTCGGATTCGAAATCTTCGACCGAACGACATTGGGCATGTCGGAATTCGTTCAAAAGCTGAATTATCGGCGTGCGCTGCAGGGGGAATTGGCTCGGACCATCGCCCAGATGCCCGAAGTGGCCCGCGCCCGCGTGCATCTGGCCGTCCCCGAGCGGCGCCTGTTCAGCACCGAGCAAGATCGCGCGCACGCATCCGTCGTCCTGTCGCTCAAGGGCGCCGGCGGTCTCAGCGGAGGCCAGATCGAAGGCATCGTCCACCTCGTCGCCAGCAGCGTCGAAGGGCTTCAACCGCGGGATGTCACGGTTGTCGACGGGCACGGCCGTCTGCTGTCGAAGACGCCCGAGGACGGTCCGACGCAGTTGACCGGCTCTCAAATGGACTATCAGCGGTCGCTGGAGAAGGACATCGAGACGCGGGTGCAGACCATGCTGGAGCGGATCGTCGGCTCCAATAAGGCCGTCGTGCGGGTGTCCAGCCTGCTCGATTTCCGGCAGGTCGAGATGACGGAAGAGCGGTACGATCCGAACGGCCAGGTGGTGCGCAGCGAGCAGCGCGGACAGGAAAAGGCCAACGGCACCAACGGCGTCGTGGGCGGCGTGCCCGGCGTCGCTTCCAACGTGCCTCCGGGCGAGACCGCCGAGCCGGCGCAAACCAGCACCACGAACAACACCAACAAGAATGAAACCGTCAATTATGAGATCAGCCGGACGGTCTCGCGGATTATCGAACCGATCGGCACGATCAAGAAGCTGTCGGTGGCCGTGCTCGTGGACGGGAATTATGAGCCGGTGAAGGAAGGGCAGGCCGAGGCACCGCGCAAATACCTCCCTCGAAGCGAGGCGGAGATGAAACGGATCGAAGACATCGTGAAGAAGGCGATGGGGTTTTCCGACGAACGGCAGGATCAGGTCGAAGTGGTGAATATTCAATTCGGGTTTGAGCCCGAGGAGAGCGGTGGAACGGCGGCCGACGCGTCCGCTTCTTCGGCCGCCAAATGGGAGCCGTATATCCGATACGGGGTCGGAGCCGTCCTGTTCTTTGTTGTCCTGATCTTCGTCGTGCGTCCGTTGCTCGCCATGCTGACGGCCGCCGCGCCCCCGGCGGTCACTCGTGAGTTCCCTGCTCCGGGCCAGGCGCAGGTCTCGGTCGTGCCGCAGTCCCAAATCGTGGACCTCGCGCGCGGGAACCCTGAATCGACCGCCATGGTCGTCAAGCAGTGGCTCAACAATAACGTGTAATCCACACCATGCCGTCCAAGCTCAGCGGGGAAGAAAAAGCGGCCATTCTGTTGCGCGCCATCGGCGAAGATTCCGCGGCTGAAGTCATGCGTCATTTGTCGCCGAAAGAGATCCGAAAGGTCGGGCAATACATGGCCGAGCTGTCGAATGTCTCGCGGGAGCAAGAAGCGGAGGTCATTCAAGAATATCAATCAGCCAGCGGCTCGGGCAGTATCGGATTTGAAGGCAAGGCCTATATTAAATCCATCCTCAGCAAAGCGATGGGGGCCGACAAGGCCAACCAGATTATGGAGTCGCTCACGTCGGTCTCCTATCCGGGGCTCGAATCCCTCAAATGGCTGGACGCTCGGACGGTAGCCCAATTGGTCAAGGTGGAGCACCCGCAGACGATTGCCGTCATCCTTGCGAATCTGGATGCCGACCAAGCCAGCCAGGTGTTGGCCTCGATCCCCGAACACCTCAAAGGCGACGTGGCGCTGCGTCTGGCCACTATGCAGGAAGTCCAGCCTGAGATGTTGGAGCAGTTGAGCCATGCGTTGCAGGAATCGTTGCAGAATAGTTCGGGGACGAGAGCCTTGACCATCGGAGGCGCCACGGTCATGGCCGATATCCTGGCCCGGTTGGACAAGAACACCGAAGCCAATATCATGACCAAATTGGCCGAGTCCGATCCCGCGTTGGCTGAAACGATCCGGTCGTTGATGTTCGTGTTCGACGATCTGATCAAAATCGACGACCGCGGCATCCAAGAACTGCTCAAAGAGATCAGTAAAGAAGATCTGCCTATCGCCTTGCGCGCCGCGAGCCCGGACGTGCGGGAGAAGATTCTCCGCAACATGTCGAGCCGGGCCGCCGAGATGCTCAAAGAAGATATGGATGCGCGAGGCCCCGTGAAATTGAGCGAAGTGGAAAAAGCTCAGCAAAACATTTTAAAGCTGTGCCGAAAGTTGGAAGAAGAAGGACGCGTAGTGATCGGCGGGCAAGGCGGCGAGGTGCTGGTGTGAGCTCGCTCGGACTCCAGGCGTCCGGTGATTCTCCCAGGAAGTTCAACCCCGCTTCCTTCACGGCCGGCGCTTCGATTGATGAGCTCAACTTGGCGCCGCCGGCGGTGCGCATGCTGCTTGTCGAGGATGATGACATCGTCAGCGGCGTATTGCTGGATGTATTGTCCCAAGAAGGCTTTCAAGTCACGGCGGTGCGTCATGGGCAAACCGCCATCGAGACAGTCCAAAAAACCCGGGCCGATATTCTGTTGGTCGATTATTGCCTGCCTGATCTCGATGGCATCACGGTCTTGCAACGGGTAAGAGAAGACGCCCCGCATATGGTCGGTATCGTGATGACCGGGCACGGGACCATCGAACTGGCTATCAAGGCGATGCGCGCCGGCGCGTTCGATATTCTACTCAAGCCGTTTGAGCCCGATGACGTGTTGACGGCGGTCAAGCGGGTTGTCGAGATTCAGCGCCTGCGTTATGAGAATGGCTTGTTGAAACACACGGTCTTGAAAATGGCCGGTGTGCAGCCGCAAGCGTATCGTCTTAGTGACATGGCCCATCCCACCCAGGCAGCTGGGAGGTCGGCAGGGACTGCTGATGCGGCCGCCGCCGCTTATCAACGCGGAGTGGTCGACGGCGAGCGGCGGGGCCGCGAACGGGCGGCGGGACAACAGCGACAGGACGCGGTGCTTGCCGCGGTGGCTCGCCGATTGGACGAAGCGGCGGCCGCATGGTCACGCCAGCTGGAAGAGCAGGTCATCTCCCTTGCCATCGAGATCGCCCGCAAGATCGTGCGCCAATGCGCGGACGAGAAGCGAGATCTCGTCGTGATGCAAGCCCGGGAAGCCATCGCTCATGTTCGGGATACGAAAGAATTGCATATCCGTGTCCATCCCGAAGACGTGCCGGTCGTGGAGGAGGCCCGGGACATTTTGGCGGATGTGTGCGAGGGACCTGTGGTGTTTCGGGTGGATGCCGATCCGTCGATCTCGAGGGGCGGATGCGTGATTGAAACCGCGACGTGCCTGGTGGATGCCACGCTCGACACGCAGATGGCCCGTCTCGCGGAAGGCCTCACGCAAAAGGTCTCGGATGAAGCCGAGTGAGCTGATCGAGCGACTCGATCCCGTGGCGGTCCATGGCCGGCTGGCGCAAGCGGCGGGGATCGTCATCGAAGGCTATGGCGCGGTCACGTCGATCGGCGAACTGTGCGAGGTCACGCGCGAAGATGGCGGAACCTCGCTTATGGCCGAAGTGGTGGGGTTCAGAGGGGATCGCGTGCTGTTGATGCCGTTGGGCGATATCCGGGGCGTCGGTCCCGGAAGCCGTCTGGTAATCAAAGGCCGCCCGGCTTCCGTTTCGGTCGGTCCGGCGCTCTTAGGCCGCGTGCTGGACGGCCTCGGCGAGCCGTTGGACGGGCTTGGATCAATTCAGACAGAAACCCACTACCCTCTGTACCGCACACCGATGAATCCTCTCCAGCGCCGATCGATTACCGAACCGCTCGATGTGGGGGTACGCGCCATCAACGGCCTCTTGACGTGCGGCCGCGGCCAGAAAATCGGCATCTTCGCCGGCTCCGGAGTGGGCAAGAGCATCCTGCTCGGCATGATCAGCCGAAACACCGTCGCCGATGTGAGTGTCATTGCGCTCATCGGCGAGCGCGGGCGCGAAGTCAACGAATTTCTGGAGCGCGATCTCCGCCCGGACGGTCTCAAGCGTTCCGTGGTGATTGTGGCGACCTCCGATCAGCCTCCACTGGTGCGCATTCGCGCCGCGTTCTTGGCGACGGCCATTGCCGAATATTTTCGGGACTGCGGCCAACACGTCCTGTTGTTGATGGACTCCCTGACCCGCTTTGCGCATGGCCAGCGGGAGGTCGGTCTCGCGATCGGTGAACCGCCCACCACCAAAGGGTACACGCCGTCGGTGTTGGCCCTGTTACCGAAGCTGTTGGAACGGGTCGGCACGTCGGCGGGCCGCGGCACGCTGACCGGCCTGTACACGATTCTCGTGGAAGGGGACGATCTTTCCGATCCGATCGCCGACTCCGCGCGGTCTATCTTGGATGGGCATATCGTGCTGTCGCGCGATCTCGTGGCGCGCGGTCATTTTCCCGCCATCGACATTTTGCAAAGCACCAGCCGGGTCATGCGCCGGATCGTGACGCCTGCGCATCAGTCCGCCGCGCGAACGGTGGTCGATCTTCTCTCTGCATATACCCGAGCCGAGGACCTGATCAGTCTGGGCGCCTACAAACCGGGTTCCAATGACCGGCTGGACCGAGCCGTGAAGACGATCGACGACATCAATTGTTATCTCAAACAGGAAGTGGATGAGCCCGGCGGGCTGGAAATTTCCATCGAGGCCTTGATCAAACTGGCGGAGCGCGCGCGATGAATCTGATGCGTCTGCGAAGCTATCGGTCGCAGCTCGAGCTGATGTTGCGCATGGAATTGGCCGAGCTCGATCGAGTGGTTGAGACCGCGATTACTAAGCGACACGCGTTGAGAGAGCGAGCCGATCAGGATCTGCGGCACATGCTCGCGCCGGTCGGTGGCATCGTCAGCGCGGATGACACGGCCCACCAGTACGACCTGTGGAGGCTGTATGAAGAACGCATCCGGCATTGCGATGAAGTCATCGCGCAGGCTCGAGCGCAACGCGATTTGAAGCAGGCGGAAGTGACCGAATCGGCGCGAGAAGCCAAAAAGCTGGATATTCTCATCATGCGCCAGGCTCGACGCACGCGACAGATCGAGCTTCGCCGCGATCAATGTCTGCTCGATGAGGCGGCATCACGCCGATACAGCCATCCTCACGAATGAGTGTCCTGTGCGGGTGATCGGACAGAGGCTCCTGTAAGGACTGTATGATAAGGGGCGACAGACAGTCGGGGCTCGTGTGGGCGGTGATGGCGATCGGCATCGGAAGCCTGATCCTTGGGGCGCCGGGTCGAGCGGCCGATTCGACACCGGCCGATGGAACGAGGGTCTCGGCCGACTCGGAAGAGTCCCTGCTTCCTCCGTCACACGAGAAATGCCTGTCTCCGGTCGGTCCGGCATTGGCCGTGCCGCGCGAGCTCTTGGACCTGCTCAATCAACGAAAACAGGCGCTCGATCGCCGGGAAGAAGCCGTGCGGGTGGCCGAAACCAGGCTAAAAACGCTGAAAGACGATATGGAAGGGATGCTCGCACGCTATGAGCTAGCCGTGAAGACGGCGGAAGCGAAGCGGCAGGACGCAAAAAAGAAACAGACCCAAGCGGAACAAACGGCGTACCAGAACACGCTCGTGCAGGTCGTTAAGATGTATGAAACCATGCCGCCCGAGGATGCGGCGGTGCGCATCGAGAAAGTGCCGAACGAGATGGCGCTGCAGGTCCTTCGATCCCTCAAAGGCAAGACCGCGGGAGCCATCCTGGCCCTGGTCAAGCCGGACAAGGCTGCCAAGTTGACCGAGCAATTGATGGCCGCGTCCACTCGCAAGATTTCTCCCGATCGCTGATCCTCTCGAACATTCGAACTTCATCGTTTCCGCCAAAGGCTGCTGAAGGGCGCCGCCGCTTCTGACTTCATTTGCCGGGCAGGTGGGAAGGGTTTGCCTAGGCCCATGCGGCCTTCATGAGCGATGGAGTGGAACCCGTTGATTTCGTGCCTGCACATGAACGGCTGTGATGGCATTGGATTTGTCTATGACCCTCTGGCTATCAGAAATTTCATTTATCGATCGCGCTATGGAAGCAAGCCCGATACCGAATCCGACAGCAGGCGGGACGCCGAACGCCGAGGCCGCACAGCCGGCGAGCAATGGGGAGGACGGTACGTTTGAGAGCCTCCTTTTGAAGTTAGGGTTACACAGTTCTCCGGGCCCTGGCGGCAACGCCCCACGCGATGCCGCCTGCGCCGATACCGGCAAAGAGAGTGGGACAGATGTCGTGGAGACAGCACCGGCGGAAAGTAACAACATTGAGGTCGCTTTCACGCTGTCCGAGGTGCTCGGTCTTTTCCAAGCACGTCTCGTTACCGCGCACGTTGACTTGTGCGCGGGACAACCTCCCGGCGCAGAGAACCCGGCTAATACAGAGAACGCCGAGGATGTCCCGAAGACGCCCGGATCCGATAATACCGCGCCTCCCGTTTCAGGACCTGTCCCGGAGCAGTTACGGATCGATCTGGCGGCGCTTGCCATCGCGAGTCCCGTGAGCGGGCCGACACCTGCGGCAACTCAGGAAGGCTCACCCATGCCGTCACCCGGCATCCCATGTCCGTCTTCCTCAACCGCATCCGAATCTTCAACGGCATATCTCCAAACCGAGCAGCCGGAGCTGAGCGCGAATAGGACTAACGAAACTTCGAGCCCGATCCTCGATGGGCCGCCGGAAGCTTTACACTCGGAACACCTCTCTGTGGCGTTCTCAGGGAAGGATGTACAACCCGCTGTCCAGAAATCGGCGTCAGGCGTTGAAATGACCGTTATCGGATCTGAAGAAGCGCATCAGGAGACCGGCACGCTCTCTGCCACACCGATGCCGATGGACGGGGAGGGCGCCGCCGGCTTGTACGAGCGCGGAGGCCGTCAACCCGATTCCAAGATCGGCGACCGAATCAATACACCGACCGACACACCGGCCAATGATTACTCTCGGATGGCGGCCGCTTCACCAGCGGCTTCCGCCAAAGGTGAGCGATCGGTGAGCAGTCTGGCACTCCCGGATGGTCACTCTCATGTAAGCCCGCCGCCGGCCGCGCCGTTGCCATCATCCGTCTATTTCGAAGTCCAACCGCCCGATGCCGGTCGGGTGCGTGTCCATTTGGCGCTGTCCGACCAAACCGTCTATGCGCGCGTTGTGACGGAGCAATCGGAGGTGCAGGATTTCTTGGTCCGCAATGTCGGACGCTTGGAGAGCCAGTTGCAA
>DATFCE010000208.1:0-3287 GCA_035253365.1 Nitrospiraceae bacterium | reverse complement strand
GAACGGATACTCCGAGCGCGATCCGGGCTTCCAGCAAGCGCCGAGCCGGTGCTGGGACCCGTAAGTACCGGATTAAGCGAAGTTTACATGTATCTCGTCGAGGGACCGACTCAGACACTTATGGAACTGCGGACCCTTCAGGATTGGGTGATCCGTCCGATGCTGCGCGCAGTCCCCGGTCTCGCGGATGTCGATACGTTGGGCGGCTTGGCCAAGCAGTACGAAGTCCTCGTCGATCCCAATCGATTAGCGAGCTTTGACCTCACGTTGCGCAAGATCCATGTGGCCGTCGCAGGCAACAACCAAAATGCCGGAGGCAGCTACATCGAACAGGGCGGTGACAAATTGGTCGTCCACGGCGTGGGGCTGGCCCGTTCTACGGCGGATCTGGAGCAGATCGTGGTGGCGGCACATGAGGGCACACCGGTTTATCTGCGAGATGTTGCACAGGTTCGCCAAGGAACAGCCATCCGTTTGGGAGGGACGACGCGTGACGGAAAAGGCGAGGTGCTCGAAGGGATTGCCGTGATGCTGCGGGGCGGCAATAGTCGGGAGATTGTTTCCACGGTAAAAGACAAGGTCGAACTGATCAATCGGGTCTTGCCGAGCGGTGTGAAGATGGTGCCCTTCCTGGACCGTATCGAATTGGTGACACGGGCCCTCGATACGGTCGAGCGCGCTTTATTGGAGGGCGTCGCGGTCGTCATCCTCGTGCTGTATGTGTTTCTTCGCAATCTGCGTGGCGCACTTGTTGTGGCCCTGACATTACCACTGGCCGTCCTTGCCACATTCTTGATCATGCAACAGGTTGGCCTATCCGCGAACTTAATGTCATTGGGGGGGCTGGCCATCTCTCTGGGCATGATCGTGGATGCGGCCATCGTTCAAGTGGAGAATGTCGAGCGCCATCTAACTGAGCAGACCAAGGGCCGCGCCCTCTCGATCACGGAAAGGTTACCGGTTGTTTTACGCGCCGTCCTGGAAGTGCGGAAGCCAAGTTTATTCGGGGAGTTGATCATTGCATTGACCTTTGTCCCCCTCCTGACGCTCCAAGGGATGGAAGGCAAGATGTTTGTTCCGCTGGCCCTGACGGTGGTCATCGCGCTCCTTAGTTCATTGGTGCTCTCGATGACAGTCATTCCCGTGCTGGCGGCGGTGCTCATGAAACCTCGAGCTACGGAGGAGAGCGGGCCTTTATTGGAGCGTTGGCGGCGGGGCTATCGTCGGTTGTTGGAGCGGGCCATCCGAGGCACGCCTCTGGTCGTCCTCTTGGCGGCCGCGGTGCTTGTCGGAGGAGCGGCACTGATTCCGTTTATCGGCCGGGAATTCGTCCCAATCATGGATGAAGGCACGATTGTGGTGAATATGATGCGGCTTCCCAGCATCAGTTTGACCGAATCGCTGAAAATCTCCGGGGAGGTCGAACGGATGTTGCTGGAGATCTCGGATGTGCACTCAGTTGTTTCCCGTACGGGAGCGAATGAACTCGGTACCGATCCGATGGGGATGGAGCTCAGCGATATGTATGTCTTGCTCAAGCCCAAATCCGAATGGCAAGCCAAGTCCAAAGAAGGCATTGAGGACCAAGTCCGGCGCCGGCTGGAAAAAGTTCCCGGCATCGCATTTGGGCTGTCTCAACCGATCGCGATGCGTGTCGATGAATTGGTTTCGGGAGTTCGGTCCCAGGTCGCTGTCAAACTGTTCGGCGAGGATCTTGAGACCTTGCGGGTGAAGGCAGATGAGATGGCCCGGGTGCTCCGTAATGTGCGCGGTATGTCCGATCTGCGGGTCGAACAGATCTCGGGCCTCTACTATCTGAAGATTGACATCGACCGGGCCAGGATTGCGCGTCATGGGATCAACGTGGCTGAGATTACGGAAGTGATTGAAGCCGTCGGCGGTGGACTAGCCGCCGGCGAGGTCTTCGAAGGACAGTGGCGGTTTCCGATCGTCGTGCGATTCCCGGATGATCGGCGCGCCGATGTCGAATCGATCGCGGCCTTATGGGTGACGGCGCCGGATGGCTCACGAATTCCGCTTCGTGAGCTGGCCGACATTCGAATTGTAGACGGGCCAGCGCAAATCAGCCGTGAGCATGCGACTCGCCGTATTGTGATCGAAGCGAATGTCGTTGAACGAGACCTGGTCGGCGCCGTCGAAGAGGCGCAAGCCGCGGTAGACCAGCTGGTGAAGCTTCCGCCTGGCTATTATGTCACGTGGGGCGGCCAATTCGAAAACCAACAACAGGCGATGGTCCGTCTGGCCGTGGTCGTGCCTTTGGTCATCGTGTTGATCTTCCTGTTGCTGTTTTTCACCTTCGGAAACATGAGACAAGCGGGGCTGATTCTACTTGCGATTCCGTTTGCCATGGTCGGCGGGCTGTTGGCGCTCTTGCTGGGTGGGCTCTATCTATCGGTTCCCGCCTCCGTTGGCTTCATTGCATTGTTTGGCGTCGCCGTCCTCAATGGGGTCGTAAAAATCGCCTACATCAATCAGCTGCGGGAGCAAGGTATGCCGTTGGACGAGGCGGTGCTGACCGGCATGGTCTTGCGCTTACGCCCGGTATTGATGACCGCGATTGTCGCGATGATGGCGCTCATTCCGTTGTTAGTAGCCACTGGCCCCGGTTCCGAGATCCAGCGACCGCTCGCTACGGTCGTGATCGGGGGATTGTTTTCGTCAACGGCTTTGACACTCGTGGTATTGCCAGTGCTCTATCGGTGGATGGAACACCGAATGGTTCCAACTACAGGAAACGGACTCTCTAGCCAGTGACCGACGATCTGCTCTGGAGACAATACCATGATTGTGAAAAGGTTTATTGTACTTCGGCAGCATCATCGCCACTCATGGTGCACTCTGACGATGCAGAGCCTATTACGTGCGCGAATGGATAAAGCCAGCGGCTCAAACGGAAGAGGCTCTCATGCATAGCCATTCAGAACGCAGATCCCGACAGCAAAAAAATCTGCTGATCGTCCTAATGATGACTGGAACGTTTATGGTCATTGAGGTGATCGGCGGTCTGTTCACGGGAAGTCTAGCGTTGTTGGCTGATGCAGGCCATATGCTGACGGATGTGGCAGCGCTTGGACTCAGTGCTTTTGCCATGTGGATGGCGGAAAGGCCATCCACGCCGGAGAAAAGCTATGGGTATCACCGTGCTGAGATACTCGCCGCTGTTACTAATGCCGTGGTGCTGTTGTTGCTGTCGGTCTGGATTCTCTACGAGGCATACCGACGTGTATTCGAGCCGGCCCATGTATTTGGCATTCCGATGTTGTTAA
>DATFCE010000207.1:0-3846 GCA_035253365.1 Nitrospiraceae bacterium | reverse complement strand
CGAACGGCGGCGCCATGCTCACGCCACGCCTGCTTCACTCATGCACATTTTCTCCAGCGCCTCTCGGATCGTCGCGAGGTGGCGGTCCTCCTCAACCAAGGCCTGCCGGAATTTCCCGGCCATCTCATCCTGACCCGATTCTTCCGCGAGCTTGATCAGCAACTGCCAGCCGTCATTGTCCGCCAGCTCGGCGATGTGGATGGCATGGAGACTTTGCGCCACCGAGGTTCGCGGGTCCGAGATAACCTGCATGAGTCCGGTGGAGGCTACGGCATTGACGTCGGCCGCCGGTGTTTGAGCCGTCGGATCGGCGCCCAGCGTCCGCATGCAGTCCACGAGGAGCGCGAAATGCCGGGCCTCCTCGTCTCGAAAGTGCCGGAGTTGGTCGACCGGTAGGCCGTTGGTCTCATCGCGCCGCACCAGGCATTTGCCGATGAGACCGTCGTACAGCCGGACACCGGTCCGTTCGAACGCCAAGCGTCCGCCGAGCTTGTCGAGCAGGACTTCCGGCTTCCGTCCCATCAATTTCTGCATGCCGGATTTCGCCGCGCCTTTGAGGCTGCCGGGCACCGGCACGGTGCCGATCGGATCGGCTTCGGCCACATAGCTACTGCGATACGAAGCGAGCGTGCTTTCATCCCCGTCCGAGCTGGGAACCGAAGCTTTGACTCCGTTCAGCAGTTCTTGAACATCAATGGGCGACATATCAACACCGGTTCGATTCATGCCGAGATCCGTGGGTGGTTTCATGCGCTCACCTTCACTTTCTGGGTCAGCTCCGTTCCCGGCGCCCATTGATAACCCGCCGCGACCGTTTGGGTGGGGGACCCTTCCGAGTTAAGTTGATTGCGATATGCGATAGAACGCTCCGGCTCCTGGCTCTTGTCGACGAATTGCGTGCCGTTCGCGCGCAGATCGACTTCCTCCCGGAGCACCTTCCTGACGTACTCACGCTGGCTCTTGTACGCAATCGGCTCGGGAAGCGCGTCAGGTAAAAGTTCCGCCGGATCTCGCCGTTCCATTTTCTTGAACACCTCCATGACGTAATTCAATTGACCGAGCTCATAATCCAAAAAGCGTTCCCAGATCGCTTTGATGTGCGGATGATCTTCCTGGCTCACGCAACTGTAGTAGTTGTACACTTCGTTGGCCTCGTGCAAGAGCCACTTCTCCATCCAGCTCTCCGTCGGATCGATAATGGACTCATACTGCGTGACGTGCTGTTCTTCGATGGATGCGATCTCGGCGTACAGTTGCCGCGCCAGCGGATCGGCGAACCACGGTCCGTAGTGCATATAGTAATCATGAGTTTGATGCTCGCCCGCCATGATCGTGAGCGCATTGAATTTGGTGATCGGCGCGGCCTTGCGCCGATCGTAATGCTCTCGAAGGTCATCTTCAGGATCCCGATGCTCAATGACCGTCGGCCGGCCGGGCATGATATCGGTGTAGCACTGCAAAATGTTGTTGGCATCGATGCCTTGAAGGCGATCCAGCAACGCCGAGTACCGATACAGATGATCGAAGTCCTCCAAGAGGCCGAACCGCAGGACTTGCGCGATGTACGGGTCCGGCTCGTTCTGCGCCAGGCTCGCCGTCACCTCGATGGCGACCTGCTCATAGCCGATCGTCGTCTCCAGCGGAGACTGATCGGCGGGATTCAACCAGTTCACCATCGTTTGCTGGTGCTGCTCGATGCGCCGAACCTTGGCGAGCGGAAGTTGCAGCTCCTTGTTCATCCGCGCACAGGAATGGCCGAAGCGAACCGCTTCGGACTCGATGCCGTTCATCAGAATAATGCGGACGCGGGTAAAGGCGTCCACATTCAATTTGCTGATCGGCTTCTGCACGAGGTCCTTCCAGGTAAATTTCTGCCGTTCGATCGGAATGCCCTTATCCTTGAGTAGATTTAATGCCATGGATATCTCCTGTGAAAGAATTGATTACTACTGTTTTCGTTATACTCGGTCTGTTTCGTCCATAGATATCGGCCATGAGCCTCAGTGAGTGTCGGACGCGGCGAGAGAGGTCATCACTGATATTCTTACGAGAGATCAACGGTGGCTGAGCGCCACGGATTGGTATCCCGCGAGCGCTGCTATCCGCGCCGGCTAAAATGGTTCAACCAGTACACAGAGCCATTGCATTCGGTACGTTGTCGGTTGGCCTCTCTGTCCTCCTGAGACCGACACACGATCTTCGCTATCGGGCGATGACAGGATCGTTTGTAGAACTTTAAGGTAACCCGTCGTGGGCGCTGTCCTAGAGACAGGAGTTGGAGATAGCCTTTACTATAACGGAACAATGAAGCCGACTGTCTTAATTCCGGGTCGCAATTGCTGGAGCATCGAGCAGGCCAGCCGCGCCGCGTTTTTGATCGACGGGGACGCGTATTTTCGCGCGTTCCGCGCCGCCGTCGCGCAAGCTCGCGGCTCCGTCATGATTCTGGGATGGGATTTCGACACGCGTCTGGTCATGGTGCGCGATCACCCGCCGGACCCCTATCCCGCCCGCCTCGGAGACTTCCTCCTCGCCGTGCTCAGGCAGCGACCCCGTCTGAACATGTATGTTCTCAATTGGGATTTTCACCTGATCTATTCCCTCGAACGGGAATGGTGGTCGCGATACAAGCTCAATTGGCGACGCCGATTCCATTTCCACATGGACGACGACCATCCTGTCGGCGCGTCCCATCATCAAAAGATCGTAGTCATCGACGATCATGTGGCATTTGTCGGCGGCTTCGATCTCGCGCAGTGCCGGTGGGACACGCCGGAGCACCGGCCGCACGATCCGCGCCGCATCAATTTCGACGGCCCCGACTGCCCCCCGTTTCACGATGTGCAGATTTTGGTCAGCGGACACACCGCCTGTTCACTTGGAAAACTGGCGCGGGAACGCTGGTGGCGCGCCACCGGCGAACGGCTCCCGCAGCCGTCGGTCTCGACCGATGCCGACCCCTGGCCGAGCCACGTGGAACCGGATATGGAGGACGTGCCCGTGGCAATCGCCCGAACCGAGCCGCAACAAGGCGGCCGGCCTGCCGTGCGGGAAGTCGAGCGACTGTTTCTCGACGTGATCCGGTCCGCCCGGCGGTTCCTCTATATTGAAACGCAATACCTCACGTGCAATCGTGTCGCCGACGCGTTGGCGGACCGGCTCGAAGCGGACGAGGGTCCCGAAGTCCTGTTCGTCTTGCATCCCAGCAGCGGCGGCTGGCTGGAGCAACACACCATGGATGTGCTGCGAGAGCGGGTCTTGCGCGTGTTGCGTAAAGCCGACCGGCATGGCCGGTTGAAAGTCTACTATCCCGACGTGCCCGGTCTCGGCGACCGCTGTATGACGGTGCATAGTAAAGTCTTGATCGTCGACGACGAATTGATTCGAATCGGCTCGGCCAATCTGAGCAACCGCTCGATGGGGTTCGACACGGAATGCGATCTGGCCATTGAAGCCGGGAATGACGATCGCGTGCGGCAGGCCATCGCCGGGCTGCGGAACCAATTGCTCGGCGAGCATTTGGGCGTGGCGCCCGAGATCGTCGCGGAACGGTTTCGCCGTATGCCCTCCGGCCTGGACGCCGTCGAAAGCTTGCGAGGAGATCAGCGCACGTTGCAACCGTTTGAAAGCCGGGTTTCACTCCACGCCGAATCCTGGCTTCCGGATGCGGAGCTCATCGATCCGGATGGCCCCCTCGATCCCGATGCGGTCGTCGACCATATCATCACGCCCCATCAACGCAAGCCGGCCGGACGCCAAATCATCATCGGCGCTGCGATCCTCTTGTCGCTGCTGGGCCTTGCCGCCGCTTGGCGATGGACGCCGCTGCGCGCATGGCTGGATATC
>DATFCE010000206.1:0-11674 GCA_035253365.1 Nitrospiraceae bacterium | reverse complement strand
CATGCGGAGACGTAGACGCACACTTACTCTCCCAACTCTTCAAAACGGCGGACACGATGTTCCGGAGATTTCATCGCTTCCCAGCGCCCCATGTCATACGCCGACCATGCCGCCGGGTTATTCCAAAGGTGCTTGTCCATCTCGGCTCCCTGCGAGGAGTAATCTATGGCTCCGACAAAGGGAATCGCGGCCGTCCAAGGACATACATCCATTTTATGGAGACGCCTCCGCAACTCGCGTGCGATCCCCAAGGCACGCAATTGTATATCGTTGGCGGGCGCTATCGTGTGACGCCGCGCGGTATCGAAGGATAGCCTCTGTGTCCAGCAGATAAGGCAGGGAAAGTTATGGTGAATCAGAACCGTGGATTCGATGAGGTGATGATCGTCAACCCGAGTGACTCCCACATCCATCCCAGTGAAGGAGTGAGGCTTATGAGATACAACTATTCCGAACCGCCGGAGATGGGTTATTACGCCGAGCCGTCCGAGATGGGCTATTACGGTGAGTCGCCTGAGATGGGGTACTACGCCGAGCCGCCGGACATGAGTTACTACTCCCAGCCTCCAGGGATGGGGTACTACGCTGAACCTCCGGACATGGGCTACTACGGAGGGCAGGAACCTATCGGCTATTTCGCCGAGGAGCCGCCGTTGGGCTACTACGGCGAGTATCCGGCCATGGGCGCCTACGCCGAAGATCCCGCGATGGGATATTACGGGATGATGCCGGAAATGGTCGGCTATGGTGAAGAACCGCTCGCCGAACCCTATTCCGACATGGGGTATTACGGCGAGCCTGACATGTCGGGCTACATGCGTGACACCGCTTCGTCGTTTAATGCGGGGTGTCCTCTGCCGACCAATGTCGCGGGATACGGCGAGAGCGATCGGTACAGCGATGCCGACCAGATGGCTGGATATGCCCGCCCGACGGATGTGAGTCCGACCTGCGGACAGTTCACGTCACAGCCGGGCCCCACGCCGTCGGTGCCGGAGACGTTCAAGCCCCTGTGGTAGCCGAAGTCTCATGCGGGAATCGAACCTAGTTACGTAGGAGGATGTGCCATGGCTGTCGTACAAGGCGTCAAGGAGAAAGTTCACTTACCGATTTACGATTCGCTCACGGTGGAACCGGAAAAACAGCTTCGCGATGCGGAAAATACGGGAGTCCTCAAGTTTTTTGTCAACGTCCAAGGTAAGACTAAGCTCGAAACCAATCTCCAGTCTGCCTCACTGCTGCCGCACTACAACACATTCGAAGCGAGGGCCATGCGCGTGGTGATCAGCGACTTACCGCCGGTATTTCCGGACAAGCCGACGGCGAAAGACGAAGACTTAGATGTCGTAGACGAAAACGATACTGTCATCACGGCCACCGTCGATCCTAATAATGGTACCGTCACCATCCCCGGTGCCAATCCGGCCGCAGTCACCGCAGATATTGAACTGGGCTTGGATCGTCTCATGGAACTGCTGAAGGAGGGGAGGGACAGCGATGACGGATTTGCCGAACTACCAGTTGATGAGGAAGGCGTCGCGCTGAAAACGAGCGCCGGCGTGATCAGCAGGGATCAAGAGATTGCGAAGGTCGCCGATGCCGGGGGAGTGATCTTCTTGTCCATTGCTGATCTCGAATTTCTTATCGAGGAAGAATTGGAGGACAAGAAAAAATCGCCGCCCAGGGAGCAACTCCGTCCGAATGATGGAGCGGGCAATTTCATCAGCAAGCTCATCTACAACACCGTGACGACCTTGTATGTCGGCGAGAAGATCATGATCCAAATGCCGACCTGGTTTTTTCCCGCCGGTGCGGGCCCGTATTCTGAAACCGACAAATTTACGACACATGGCGAGCCGTCGCCTATGGCAACGTTTCGCTTCGCCGAACCGGTCTATGTCGATAAAAACCAGAACTTCCGTGTGGAAATTGAAATCCCGGATTCGGATGTTCTCAAAGAAATTCAACGGGCCTATGGACCGCTCAATATCTGGGTGGTGTTGGATGGATACATGACGCGCGACGTGCAGTAGCCACGTAGCTGCGACCCGACGGGCGGGGTTGGATGGCTTAGACCTCGCCCATGCTTCAGCCTCCTGATCGGCCACAAAATTGCGCGAAGAGAGAATCATGATTCCACATCCCCACACGTCTCACAGACGGCCAGTACCGGGCAGCGTTCGCACTCCCTCACCCGAATTTTCTTTTGGCACCATTCCTTTTGATTATGCAGCCAAATTTAGGTTGACCGGCCGGCCTGGAAATATTGTTCAGGACGTCATCACAGTTAGTCCGGATGGGGTCTTTGTCGCGGTTGCCATTAGCTATGGTCTTGAAGAGGATCGCGCGCGCGCGCTGCACCTAAATATGGGCCGTGGAGCGACTGTAGTTCCGGGTGACATCAAGCTGTCGGCAATTCCCGTTCCCGCCCTTATAGAAGGAATTCGAGTGAATCCCCGGTTCGATTCGCAGGTCTTCGAGAAGGAAAGCACGAACGGGTTTACCGAACCGGGCAGGCCCGTCGATTTTCTGCCCGAGAAGGTTACCGCAGAAGGCGCTGATCAGATCTTTCAGCGTATAAAGCCTCGACGAGAAATCTCATTCTTATTCAGTCTCGTGGATACAGGAAGCGGGCGGGAATTACAGGACGAACCACAGTACAGCCTCGCTTCATTGGGAAAAAGCGATGGAGAGCGTCCTTTTCGGCCACTGGCCCAGCCGCTGTCGTTTTCTCCGCGGTCAACCATCCGTGTGCAGATAGAAGAACGAACGCCTGATACTCAGGGGACTTTGTTTATCGTTCTCGTCGGATATCAGGTATTGAGCGGGTCTGCTTGCTCCGAGCCGATGGCGCAGAGCTTTGCCCGCGCGGCCATGACTGGGATGACGATTCCACAAACAGACCAGCGAGGTCTTATTCCGTTCGACTATGTGACGAAATTTACACTGATCGGTCGGCCGGGAAATAGGCTTGAAGATGAAGTCACCATCAATGCTGAAGGAGGATTTGCGGCGACCGCGATTGGTTACGGCCTGTGTGTCGAAGATGAAAGTGTGGACATTCACATCAATAAGGCTGAAATCGCGCTGTCGGATCTCGCTCTGCGGGACATCTCCTTGACGGCCGTCGCCGATGGCTTCCGAATCAGGCCTGAATATGTCCGGCTTATCTTGGGAGGCGGAGGCGGACTGAAAAAAGTGAAGCGGGCCATTGCGCAAGAGGCGCTTGAGCGATTGAACCGAGTCGAAGATGTGTCCTTTCGTTATACGATCTACGACACAGGGGTCGGTCGCATTTGGCAGAACCAGCCGATTCACAACATAGCCGGATTGGGAATAGCAAACGGCCAGCGCCCTTTTAAGAGGCTGGCATGGCCACGAGTCTTTGAGCCGCGCTCCACGCTCCGCATTATCGTTGACGAACATTTTGGTCGGGGAACCTTATTCATTGTGTTGCAGGGCTACAAAATATCAGGGACATGGCCCTCGGGAGGAAGGCGATGAGCCTCGAAGCGTTCGCACAGGCTGCCTCTGGCCTGGATCTGAGAAAGACCATTCCTTTTGACTACCGATTTCTTTTTGACTTCAGTGATGCCAATCAAAGGTACGTCGATACACTCGTCAGTGAAACCGTTACGGTAAGCATTGAAGCCGCCTTCACTGCCGTTTCCATTGGCTACGCCGTCCTTGCGCCCGAGTCAGGAACCTTACGCTTTGGGCCTGAAAAACTCCAGGACCTCGACGACTTGCCGCCCTCACCCCCAGGACTCTTGGCTATACCGATTCCGATTAACCTGGCGGGGTCATTCCTCCTTTCAAGCCGTCCTATTGCGGGTGCTTTTCCTGCAGGAAAGAAGTCCGATGATCCCGTGGACAAGGTCGCGCCCCGTCGCATTTTGCTTGGCGATGTCATCAAAGCGCTCAGTCGGAAACTCGACGAATCGGCTCGTGGGAGTATCGGCCCACGCACGGCTGCCGCGCTGTCAAACGGGATCAGAATCAATCCTGAACTCGCCAAAAAAATCTTCATCGATGGTGGAGGAAAACCTCTGGAGTCGGACGATCTAGCTGAGCTGTTCGAAACTGTCGCGGCGCCTCCCGAGCAAGTTCAATTCCTCTACGCATTGTTCGATGAAGGCACAGGGAGAGCGTTTCAGAGCGAACCCATACTTAATATCGCAGGGCTCGGTATCGCCGATGGCGATCGCCCTTTTCGATCTTTCGTCCCGCCAATTACGTTCTTGCCTCGTACTTCGATTAAGCTGGACATCATTCCAAAATCAGAATTCAGGGGCGAACTACACGTTGTCCTGCATGGCTACAAAACTTTAGGAAGCCCGGGGACGCCCACCAGCACGAGGAGAGGTCGGAGATAAGGCGGAAGTCATGGACCTTAGCAAGTACTCGCACGCCAGTACGGGGAGCCTCTTATGCGCCGGCTGCGGTATTCCTGCCGATGCTGAATATTTTGATGTGTCCGACCTCAAAGAGGCTCCTCTTGTCGGACGCGCCGTCGTGCTTGCCGCGTTTACATTGCCGCCTCAATATTGCGGCGTCCTGCAGTATTTTTCGCAATACACCGATCTCTTCGCGAAGAGTAGCGCGGAGGTCGATACTCCGGGTCTTGTATGGACGATCCGTTCCAACGGCCGACCACTCTATCCGTACATTGATCTGAAGCGGATCGTGAACCCTTGGGGATTCGGCAGTTTTCCAGTGGCCATCAGATTAGATGACAACGCAGCGATTGAGTTCATCATACGTAACATCGACGATTCGAAGCAATCTATCAAGCGTGTAGGCGGCCGAATTCTCGGCCGGTACTGGTATAACGCCGCATACGGTGATGTGGCACGTTGAAGCGGGGAGAAGTGCGCTCGTCCCCGTGCCATCCGGACGGGCCTATCGGATCGATTCTCCCGCCGCGAACGCCTTGGTGACGCCGGAATTGGCGGAAGAGTTAGGTCGTACGCTGGAACGATTTGCCGTCGAGGCGGGGTTCAGCGCGGAACATCCCGTCGGGCTCATCTTCAAGCCCGGCGTGGTCGGCCACCACAAGGTGGGACGGGCTGCCGATATATATCAGGTGCGAGGAGTCGGGCTGGACCAGTGGAAAGCAAGGTGGGATCGCGTTCAGGCGGCAAAGGGCACGTTCGGACGATTGGATAACGCCAATGGCAGCGAGCATCGATACAACCTTGGGTGGCGGCTCTATAAGGCGTTGCAGTGCTACGGGCGATGGGCCCAGCCGTACGGCTATTCGATTCAGCTTTTCGGCCCCTGGACAAGAACGGAAGGGCCATGGAAGTACATCAGCGACCGCCTGCTGGACGCGCATCGCGATCATATCCATGTCGCCAAATAAGATGGAGAAAGAGAGGCAATCATGACCCATGGCAGGTTCTATCCCGGTGATTTTTCCGGATCCGCCTACGGATCGGTGGGATGTGCGGACTCTTCCGGATGCGTGACATCACGTGTCTTCTTGATTGCTATCCGTGGCGGTCTGCTTCCGCCAATGTTCCCGGGCAGCAGTCTGCTGCAGCGCATGCGCATCATTCTTGCGGGCTCGGGTGATAGCGCAATGAATAATTGGTCCGAACCGGTGGTAGGACCATTGCCTGAGGTGTCTCAGCCTGCAGGGCTCAGTATTCACGCCTCTGCTCGCGGCAAGCTCCAGCCCCGTCTCGTTCAAGGAGAGCTGCTCTGCGACGAGAGCGGCCGATTTTACGAAAAGCTAGGGCACCGGGTCCGACCGCTTCACAAACTGGCGTCAGGGCCCAATCGGGAGTTGTTGGATTTGATGCCGGTAGGGGACGTGAATCCAGCCGCTCCCGATGAGAGAGGGTTCAATGTTCAATACGACATGACAGAGCAACCATCGGAGTCCACCCGGAATCTGGGCGGGCCCGCAGAATACGTGGAAGCTTGCCGCACTTCGCAAGATACGCCAACATCCTCGAAAGCCTCCTATCGAACCCTCGTGTCCGATCCGGGCTTATGGCGAGTCCTGCGCTGGGGCGATTTCAAGGAACTGCTGGCATGCCAAGTCGCTCATCCGGAACGATTGCGCGACGCTCATCGGCTTCCATGCTATGTCCAAGTTTATGAGGCGACGGTTGCTCAATCGCTCGAATCGCTCGCGGGGACCGTTCTGAAAGATGCGACACAAGCCGCCCAATTCCGGCCTCTCACGCCGGCCTTGGCCAGCAAGCTGGGGTTGATAGAGGTCATCGAAACCCACGCGGCTATTCCCGTGTACGGCCGCCATCAACCCGGCGTGCTCAAACCGTACGAGCGCGCGTTCCGGCTCCAAATTGCGCATGATCCGACGAAGGATGAGCCGGCCAGACCCCAGAACGCCCTGTTCGGCGGAGGTCGCTTTGATGTCGGCCAGAATTCCTCTCGTCTTGGCGGGCTCCACGGCGAGCCGGCCGGCTTGAAGACGCGCATCCCGGAACGGTTCCTCAAGCCCTGGGAATTCAAGCTCAGTCGCGAAGAGGTTCTCTACGATATGGACGCCGGAGCAGGAGGTTCGGGATCATTGGGCAATTGGATTCGGCGTCTGAAGGTCAAGATCGCCGCACGACGAGAATACCGAAAATGGCAAACCTTGCTTCAAGGCAAACACGCCGACGAACAACTGTGGTCGGTCCGTCCCCCCCGTGAATGTTGGAGACAAGGCAACGTACGCGAGTGGGCGCAGAGAACGCTTCAATTAGCCGGATATGATCCACGGGTCATGCTTACAGAGTGGGAGGTGTTTTGGCGGCGAAAAGGCCTTTAGAAGGGCTCGACGGTCTCGCCGATGAACTCCTAACGCCTCATGAGAGGAGGAATGGTTATGTCGAACGGAGCTGTCGTTAACTTACAACCTGAAGCCGCCAAGCAACTCTCGCAAGCGATCGGCAACACGGTGTTTGTACGAGAACAGGTGCAAGCCGGCTTGGGCAGCGCAGAGAAGGAGTTGGAGGCCGCGAAGCAGGACGTACGGACAAAGCTTGCCGGGTTTGCGGCGGATAAGAAACCGCTCAATGACGTGATCCAATTTTATACCCAATGGAAGGGAACGACGCTGCTTCCGCTTCTCAATAAACGCGAAGCGCTTGAGGCGTACCAGGACGGCATCACGATCAAAATCGATGAGTATAAAGACAAGCACCCGCAGGAATTGGCGCAGGTGCTGATGGGAATTCTCCACGAACTCCAAGAGAAGTACGATAAGGAATCCAAGGAAGCGGATCACATCCAGCAGCAAATCGAAGCGATAGAAGACGAGTTGGAGTGCTTACCGGGGCCCGCACAAGCTGGCTCGCAGGCGCAAACCGACGCTCGTCCGGCGCGCAGAATAAAAGGCGCAAGGTCACGTCGATCTTGAAAGGCGCGGATCAGAACCCTGGTCATGAGACATCGTCGTAGACAGGTTGTGGCGATCGCCGCATTGACCGTCAACAAGGCAAGGGATCTGCCCGAAGTGCAAAGGTATTCCCGGGAGCAGAATGGCATTCAGGATGTCTACGATGCGCGAGAGAAGGCTCAGCGCCTCCTCGCGGATCTTGCGAGAAAACGAGATGACGCCGCATCAGTATTGACCCAATCCTTCGCCAAGGCATTGAACGCCAAAGAGGCCAATGTCGATGGGATGTTTACCCAATATAAAACATGGGAAGCCCAAGACGACCAATTAGGGCAGCAGGTTGATGCATTCATGGATCTCAACGCGATGCTCATGAATCGATGGGCGTTCTTCAAGACGCATTATCCCAAGGATGTCCTCATCGTGCTCACGGCCAAGCTCGAGCACTTAGGCGAAGTGTACAGACTACGCGAAACTGAAACTCAACAGCTGCGCAAGCGGATCGAAGGGCTTGCAGTTGAGATCAAGACGTTGACGGAAGCCTTGCCGAATGTTCCGAACAAGGCAGAATCCGGTTGAAGGGCACTCGCTCCGCAACGGCGAAAGCGCAGAGTATTGTATGGGTTATGTGCGCGTCGATGAAAATGAATCTCCGCTGGGCTTCTTCGGGTGCTCACAGGGTTGCGGCTGTCAATCCTGCTCGTCTGCGCGACCTACTCTCGCTGAATGGTATGTGCGAGACGATGAGGAGTCGGAACCTGAGCCGAGAAGGACGCCCAATCCGTCCAATTCAGCCGGGACGGCAGCGGGACGTAGCGCCGGCCCGCGTATAGGCGGGTACTTCGGCGAACCTCGCCCCACCCCGTCGGGTCCGGTTACGGCCCCTCCCATTCACAGCCAGCCCGTACCGATCTTGGATCGATTTGAATTCCGAAATCCCGCGCTTAGGCCATCCATTCATCAACCGGTGATCAATCTCATGGCCCGTCAAGTCGCGGCCAGTTGGCAAACAGCGTCACCTATTCGCACGATTCGTCTTATCGGGCATACCGATGCCGTGGGGCCCAGGACTTTCAACCTTGAATTAGGCCGGCAGCGAGCCTTAACGGTTCGGCAAGCCTTAATGCAGGCGCTTGATCGGATAAGGCCCGGTTTGAGCCGGCAGATGACGCTCGTGCCGCAGAGCGTAGGGGAGACACAGCCTCGATTCGACAATCGAATTCCGGAAGGACGTAGCCGCAATCGCCGCGTCGAAGTCCTTTTCTCGACCATGCCGGCCGCGCCGGTTTCCTCCTGGCCAACCACATCGAAGGCGTCTGTCTCTCGCCCTTTGTCTCCTCCGCCGGTTCGGATTCCCTCGCCAGCGGAAGCTGCACAACGAATCATGCCCTTCCGGCCGGAAACTCCAGACGAACGGGTCCAACGTATTCTGAGGACGCCGATTCCGCCGCCGCCTCCCCGCCGGTCGTTCGATCAAATGCTGTGGACAAAGGTCAATGAGGGCCTGGATTCGACCATGAGCAGGGCCGGCGTGCCGCCATCCCTCCGCGGTCCGATCCGGGATGCCGCGCGCGTGGCCATCGAGCGGGGAGCGGAAAGCGCTTTGGACAATGTGTTGGACAAAACAAATCTGGACAGTGAAACCAAAGAAGCGATCAAGACGACGGTTCGCGCGTTGGGACAAGTTCCTCGGAGGTAAGAAAGGTTAACGTCCCGCGCATCCACGCATTCGACACGTGAATGGAAGCCAGCACGCCGATAGTCAGGATGATACTCCCATATAGCGGGCTAGCCTTCGCGTATGACCAGGCGCTGGGCGTGCCGTTTTTTTTGGGCGTCCGTCGGGCATTTGAAGGGCTGGTCCGACGGTATGGCGTTTCCTTTCGTTCTGCGGCCGACTTGGGCTGCGGAACAGGGCTCTTTGCTCGGTACTTGAGCCGGTGCTGGAGGGTGCGCGTGTTTGCCGTTGACCGATCCATCGAGATGCTTGAAAAGGCCGCCCGCAACGGGTGCGGATCTGACGTCGTCTTGTTGCGCCAGGACATCCGTTGTTTACGGTTGCCGAAGCGCGTCGATCTGGTGACGGCGAATTTCGATACCGTAAACCATCTGCTCAGCGGCGAAGACATCCGGCAAGCCTTTCGGCGCATCGCGGATAACCTAATGCCGGGCGGTCATTTCATATTTGATGTGCTCACGCACTGCCAGCACATGGATAGCCGTCGGACCTACGTCCGGCACTTCCGCACGAAGCAATGTCAGGTGGCCCAGAAGATTCGTTGGCATCCAAGCCGGCGGGCATTGTCAGTCATGATCGTGCAGCGTTGTGCCTTGTGTGGGCCCACCACGATTGAAGCGCACCGGGAACGAGCCTATACACCGATTGAGCTTGGGCGGACGCTGCGCGAAGCAGGATTCGAGATTCGAGGCGTGCATGACGCGACGACATTGCGGCCTGCGACTCAATGCGTGCCGAGACTGCTTATCGTGGCCAGAAAACGTTGAGTAAGAAAGCTGCGTGCCTGTTAAGGAACTCTGGTGGTTCCATCGAGAGGGGCACATGGCGATCCTGACAAAAAAGAAGCCGGCTAAATCACAGAGAGTTGCTGGAGGTCCCAGATGTATGTAAGAACCAACGATGGATCGGGGGAAGAAGCTCCTCCTCATAGGTCATATCGATCTTATTTTGGTGAACCTGGACTGGCGCCAAAACTAGCATGTCCCGGCTATGAACGGGGCGAGATCGAAAAGTCACGGACTCAACAAGGGTATTTACCGTCCGACGTCATCAGACATGCTCGCGGCCTGCTAATCGCTGATTTTGGTGTGGACTGGAGAAGCCCAAAAGCCACTGCCGACAATGAGGCGGGATTGAAAGGGTGGCTCAATACTATTATCCCGGTATTGCGTGCCAATCCCAGTACGAGAATTCGCATCGTCGGCTTTAGCGATTGCGCTGGAAACGAAAGAAACAACACGATCCTCAGGCAAGGCCGAGCAAGGCGCGTTTATCAGCTACTGAATCAGTTATTGGGACCCACTGGGGTGTGGAATGAACTGCGGTCGCGCATCACCTTCACCGGCGCGGCGCCGGCCGGGGATTATGTCGCTGATAACAGTACCGCCGAAGGGCGCGCTCAGAATCGAGGAGCCCTCCTCGAACATACGAGGGAAATCAAATACGAAGAAGATGTCATACAGCTTCCTGACACAATCGATCGGATCGTGAGAAGAGGCCTTGAACTGATTCAACGACCGGACCAGTGCGGCATTTCAATTACGAAGCACCAACAGAGCCGAATCCACTGTATCTTGTTACAACTCAGCCGGCCCGGCGTAGATGATCGGTACCTCACCGGACAAGGCGTACTCGACTACTTGAACATGACTCACATGGCGGTGCCGTACTATGCTCGCGCCACGCAGTGGCTGTTGCCGGACTTTGTCGTGAAATCCCGCAAGAAGAGGACGGATGAGGACATTTGCCGAACATTGGTTCGTATCGACGATGACATTATCCAGGGCCGACACAAGATCAATCAATTCTATGCCACGCATGGGGCTGCCACCCCTCTTCGCATACGAGAGTTAAGAGACTGGGTCGACAAACAGCAGAACAACAAAGACAGCATCTATCGCTGCTATTTGTGATGAAAAGCGGGAAGGGTTATGAGACTCGCATTTTATGACTCGGTCAAGAGGAAACGAACAAGACGAGAGCGGAAGCTGCAGACGGAAAGGGCGGTCTACAGGCAAAGAGGATCGTCATGTACATGCTGACAAATATCGGGGAACCCCAAAGTAAAGGGACTTGCTCCGGTTGGGAGAGCGACCCGGAGAGTTTTAGTAAACGAGTCGCGGAACACTATGTGCGCACCGTACTAGGACTGCCTCTAAGCGCGAAGCGCATATTTCCCTATTGGCCTGCAAGTAAGAAGGGCATGGAGGTCGCGTTTTCCGATAACCTTGCCGTCGGTGTCAGTTTTGTGAAGGTGCCGGATTATGTGATTGCGCTCCGACTCCGCGCGCAACCGCCCGGTCCCGCTCGCTACTACACCTATTCCTGCACGCCGGAGGGGAATCTGGTGCTCAACGAGCGTCCGAAGCCGTAAACGGCCTTTGCAGAGTAAAAGCGGAGGATGACGTCATGTATCTCATCACTGGCTTGGGACAACCTAATGAACCATATGTGCTTGGCGACTACCATTCCGGTGTCGGTCAGCGCGAACTCGTAGGGTGGCCGGAAAGGCTGCACGGCTTCGGCGAGCCGTCTAAGGCCATGAGCACGATGTCCTCGGACATCATTGGCTTCGCCTT
>DATFCE010000205.1:0-2613 GCA_035253365.1 Nitrospiraceae bacterium | reverse complement strand
TGTGTTCACAAGGGGCTTGCGGTCACGGGAGAGCCGGCGGGTGCACCGGTGATCGATCCATCCGGCCAAAATTCCAAACGCCACGCCTAATCCAACAATGGCTAACTCTTCCATGCCGCGCCTCTGCCCGCGTCCATTTCTATATGAGTATGTATACGGCAATGGAACCGGTATGAAAATCCGGCTCCCTGGATACTCGCTGTCCGTGATCCTCCTACCATCCTGTCGGCATCGATCCGATCTTCGCTCCGGGAGTGGCCTTGTGCCGTGAGAACCATTCCGTTATGGTGACTGGCCAATAATAGAGAGGTTCCATGCCGTCAGAACCCAGAGAGACAGCCGAGCAGCTGTATGCCGTGATTCCGCATGCGCTGCCGCTTCACACACGTGTTGAGTATGGGCTCGATGTCTCCGATGAGCAGGCGCAGTACCTCACACGAGAAATGCTGTCGCTAAATCTGTACTGGATTTACTCAGCGCTGAGCGCGAACCTGCCGGCGCGTGATGCCGATCGCGTCTTTCGTGCGCTTCAAAGGCGCATTGAGGCGGCCTGGGACCCCGAGTTCATGTTGCAGGGACATGACGTGCGGTCGTACTGGATTGAAATGAAAGACCGGCGGACGGCGTACGATGAGATGGTGCGCAGTGGCGGCACCCCGCTGTCCCTCTATCTAAAGGCGGTTTCGTTCCTTGAGTCGGCGCAGGCCGTGCACGCGGACGACCGGCAGCGGGTGTTGGCCTTGTTCATTGACTTAATACCCGAAGATGCGATCGGGGAAATGGCCACGGCGATCGAATTGTCCGACCCCGATACTCATTAAAGATACCGATGATTGAGAATCGTCCCCTTATCATCGAACTCGTACAGAAGGGGGGCGCCGGTCGGAATGTTGAGCTCCAAAACCTGTTCACGCGTGAGCTGCTCGAGGTGCATGGCGAGAGCTCGTAAGCTGTTGCCGTGAGCGGCGATCAACACGGTTTCCCGGGCCGTAACGTGCGGGCGGATATGTTGCTCATAGTACGGCAGCACGCGTTCCGCGGTATCTTTTAAGCTCTCACCGCCCGGTGGCCGGATGTCGTATCCGCGCCGCCAGAGCTTGACCTGCTGCTCCCCATATTTTTGCGCGGTCTCGGTTTTATTGAGTCCCTGAAGCTCGCCGTACATGCGCTCGTTCAGGGCTTGATCCTTCTCGACCGGGATCGAGGTCTGCCCGATCACCTCCAACACGATTCGCAAAGTCTCGATGGCGCGTGTGAGCACCGAGGCAAATGCGCGATCAAATCGATACCCTTTCAGCTTGCTTCCCGCCAGGCGGGCTTCCTCCTCGCCTCTCGGAGAGAGAGGCACATCCACCCATCCGGTAAAGCGATTCTCCAGATTCCATTGAGATTCACCGTGTCGAAGCAACACCAACCGACCCATGATTCCCTCCATCATTGCCCGTCGTCCGGCCTGACAAGAGAATACGCAAACAGCCGTTCATGTCAAGGCGCGTTCTACTCGTGGGAAAGGTGACGGGTTGATTTCTGCTGCGCGCGACTCCTTTCCTCTTTCTTGCTATCATTCGCCGCCGGCGATACGATACTCGCTCAGCAGATTCCGGCTTGGCACAGATGCACGATCCTCAACAAGGACACTGGCACGTGGAACAGTGGTGGGTCGGAATGGCGGACCGCCTCGGCGTGGCCGAACGCGTGCGGCTCTTTTTCAAGAATGCCGCGGGGAAAGGGGCGATCCTGGAGCGGATTGATCAGGCCGGGGGCGATCTTCAGTACGTGCTGTTTGTGTTGCTCCGTTATTGGATTCCTACGGTCCTTCCGCCTCCTGGGCGCGAACGCATGACAAAGAACGACCAGGATTATTGGCTGGAGTCCGAACAAATCCTCAAAACTGCCGCGATGCGATTACGCGAGTTGAAACCGCTGATTGAATTGCTGACCGCCTCCAACCCGTTTGCCGAGCGCGCTACGGCCGCCGCTCCACCGGTGGCGGAAGTCGAGTTGGCCCGGATGCTCGAAGGTATCGCGGAAGTCGCAGGGAGCTATGGCGGCCCGGATTATACCTCCGTCATCAAGAATTTTGATCCGATTCCCCTTCGCCAAACCCAGCCGTTCAAGCATAACAAGAAAAACAGCGCCGAGCTGTGGGTGGTCTTTCTGCTGCGCGAGCATTTGAAAGCGGTCGGTCTGGGCAAGGACCGGTACTGGCCTTTGATCGCCGAGGTGATTTCAGCCGCGGCGATCCATCAACCATCCGGCCATTCCTACACGTCGGATGAATTGAAGTCGTGGTGGCAAAAAAATTGGCCGCGCACGTATACGCAACTCGAGCACAAGCCGTCCGGCGCGCCCGCCGGGACCGCATACCAGCATGACTTTGAGTGGTTTCGGGAGTGGTATGCATGGCAAACTTCCCACCGCTAGCAGGCTGCTGAAACAGGCTTCTATTTCACCCGCCCACCCCAAGCGCGCCGAGACGCGCTCCTTCCCGAGCTTTGTTCTTGGTTCGAAAGCATCCTCAACGTAGCCCACTTGGGAAAGAGCCGGTCTCGTCCGGCTCGGGGTTGGGCGGGTGAGAATAGCTACGCCTCCGGTGCTTTCTTCGCCTGCGGC
>DATFCE010000204.1:0-5137 GCA_035253365.1 Nitrospiraceae bacterium | reverse complement strand
CGGTTACCATGGCAAATTCACCCGCCAGCGGGTATCGAAAACTATCCAGAAACGTCAGCATTGGATGATAGCCTACCAAGCGTTGCAGGCTGCTGATCAGCGGGGTGATGAACAATCGCGTGACGCGCCCATGCAGCCGATCGGTGACGCGCGCGTAGTAGCCTTTGCAGAATTCATAGCCGAGATGCGGATTGGCGACCGGATAGCACAAGCGAGCCAAATAGGCGCGGTCGTAACTCAGGATGTCGCAATCGTGTAGGGCGATGACTTTGCTTTTTTGCCCGGCCAGCACATAGCCGAATGCAATCCAACAGGATTGTCCCTTGCCCGGCAACCCGATGTCGATTTCCTGACTGACCAGGAGCTTCATAATTTCCTGTATCCGGGGGCCATCGACCCAGACCAGCCGGACATCTTGCGGCAACACCTTGAAGTATTCCTTTGCACGCCTAAACTCCAAGGCGGAGGCGGTGCCGAGCGCGATGACGATTTCATTCAAATAGGCGACTTGCTTCAGATGCTCGACGATGCCGCCGAGGGCGGGGCCTTCAAGCTCGGAATAGAGGCAGGGTAAAACCAGCGAGATGGGATTGCCGGCCGCATATTCGCCGAGCGCCTTCTCTAAATGATCGAGGTTTGGCTGGCCGAGCCGGTGGAGAGTGGCGATCGAGCTGGTTTGGTAAAAATCTGCCATACAATAAAGCGTTGAGGGTGATCGGAGATGTCCCGCGCACAGATGTCTCGGCGCGGTTGTAGAAATCAGGGCCGTAGACTACATGAACAGGTGTACCGTATCAATATTGAAGGCCATATTTTTGGTGGCTAGGGCTCCTACAGGTCTAGACGAGGACTAGTTCTGATAGAATGCGTGAGATTACGGAGTGCCTCGTATGACGGTGCGTGTGAGAGAAGATGAATCGGCCCAATGCTTGTACGCTTTCTGCTCGTGTTATTAATGGTCACGCTGGTCTCGTGCGCGTCGGACTTGCTCTATGTTCAGGACGCGGTGGCGGGCCGCCTGGAGAATTGGGCTTCCGCGTGCGGACACGTCGGGAAGATACTCGCTATGTGGTCAGGGTGCTCGTCCAAGCCTTAGGGACCGAGCAACGCGAGACGTTCTTCGGCATGCCGCCTGTTCAGGGAGGGCTCTTACCGATTTCGTTGCCGCAATTGACGTTGTATTGCAGCAGCAGGTGGCTACATGCGGTATTCCGTGGATATTTATGAAACGGCGACCGGACAGTTCGTGCGCTCGACGCCCTGGCACCTCGGCACAGCGTATTACGATCAATATACCGTCCTGTTTTTCATGCATTTCAAACACACCGATCATGCCTTTCTCCGTAGTCTACACCCACTCCGGCGTTCCGGATTGCGAATCGTTGAAGGGTTACGTGATCAGCTCACGCTTCAGTATTGACCGCTTCAGATCCGGTCGTTCCTGGATTCCCAGCCGGGGATTCTGTAAGATGTGACTGGATGCCGTTCGCGCGTTTCTCTGATTGGGAGGAGGAGTGGGCCTTCGTTTCAGGACCTGGATTGTTATCGTCCTCGCCATTCTGCTTTTCAGTGCGGCCATTCTAGCTTTTCCTTTCATCTATGATCCGAACTCGGTCAAGATTTTCCTGCTCGAGCAGGTTGAACAGCAGGTCGGCCGCAAGATTCTAGTCGGGAACGCCCAGTTCGAGCTCTTCCCGCGCATTCGCCTGAATCTGTCTCAAGTCGTCATTCATGATGTCGATCCGTCCCGCGTGCTGTTTACAGCCGAGCGGATCGAACTGGTCATGAAAGCGTACTCCCTGCTCTTGCGCCGCCAGGTCGTCGGTAAACGGCTGACGATCGAGCAGCCTCGGATAGAGCTGCGACGCAATCACAGCGGCCGGTGGAATGTGGCGGCGCCGGCGGACAACCGGTCGCCCGAACGACAGGGCATGGATAATCCGCTCGGACTGCTGATGCTGGTCCGTGAGACCGTGCTGACGCATGGACATGTGCGGGTGATTGACGAGTTCCGGCCTGATGGCGATCGCGCCTTCGATATCAAGGAACTGGACGCCATGGTGGTCGTAGCGCCGAACGCCACGCATGCGGACGTTCGCCTGGCCGGCAAGCTCCCATCCTCGTCGAATCAGTCGGCGTTTACCCTCACGGGCCGGGTCAAGCAGCATGCCTCGCCGGTGAAAATGACGGCCGAGGATACCGGACGGGGAGACCCGGCGCTTCAGTTCGAAGGCACCGCGGAAATTATGCACGTCGATATCCGGCAGGTCGCCGATTTCTTCGGACCGCGCCCGGTGCCGGAACGTGTTCACGGCTCGGTGAATCTACGAGGCCATATCACCTTCGCCCCCGGCATGGTGGGGTATGACGTGGTCTTCTCAAAGATGAAAGCCGATATTGAAGGATTGACCATTACCGGCCAAGCCAGCCTGGCGGGGCTGATGGGCGCTCATCCCACGATGGCGTTGACGTTTTCCTCCTCGCCGGTGACGTTGGATGAGCTGCTGACCCGCTTTCCGGTCCAATGGCTGCACCCGCAGTTGCAGCGCACTGTCATCGAACAACAGATTGCCGGTACGGTCGAGGTCGTCACCGCCACCGTGACCGGCTCGGCAGCGCCGGGACCACGCCTTTCCCTGACCGGCGAGTTTCGCGTGAAGCAAGGTCGTGTCTTGATCGGCCGTGACCGCACGCCGGCACAGGATCTCTCCGGTACGATCTTCATCGAACCCGACCGCCTTCGCGTCATGGAGCTCAGCGGAACCTATGGGATGGCACGTATCACGGGGGGCAAGGCTCTGGTCTCATCCCTCGAGGCCGATCCGTGGTTGGATCTGGAGGTGAGCGGTGAAATGACCGCCGCGGCCCTCCTCGGGGTGCTGAGTAAATCCATCAAAGCACCGCGATTTGCCCGTGTCCTGGGAGAGCTTTACGACATCAAGGGCGACTCGATGATCTCGCTACGCATCACGGGACCGGTGAACACGCCCGACGGCATCAAAATTGCGGGAGCCGAGATCATGGCGCAAGACGTGTGGTTTCGGAGTCCGCTCCTTACGGAGCGTGTCGTCGATCTGAACGGGCGCGTGATTTATACAAAGACCAGCGTCGAATTTGATCGACTGGCCGGTCGATTCGGGCGGAGCCAATTCGAAATCCACGGTGCCGTGGCGACCAAGGAGCCGTTCGTCTATCAGGATTTGGCGCTTCGCGCGCGGGCCGATGTGTCGCAATTGCTACGGCTTGCCCAGGTCTCGCTTCCTCCGTCTGTAACGTTGGACGGCATGTCGGGACTGGCCGCCACGCTCTCGGGTCCGACCGAGGCGCCTCATCTGAAAGGCGTGCTGGAATTACGCGAGGCGGAATTCCTGGTTCCTGACATGGTTCGCAAGCCGGCCGGCACCGCGACATCGTTGGAATTCGAGGGGGCCTTTTCACGGGATTCGGTGTTGACCGTCGAGCGGCTCGAACTGGTACTGCCGCCGTTTCGACTCGGGGGCAAGGGAAGAATCCGCTTGGGCGGTTCCAACAATATGGAGGCCAGTTTCGTCTCGGGGCCTGTGTCCCTCTCAGGATTGCCTCAAGGAATGACGGTTGGGTTCATGAAAGACGGGATTGTGGAAGTCTCACTGGATATGAAAGGGAAGGCGGATGATTGGAGAAGCTGGCAGGTCAACGGATGGGTCGCCCTCACGGACGGCCTGATCGAAGCGCCTCGAATGGAACATACGATTGGAAATCTCTATCTCCGTCTGAAGGTCGTGCGAAACGGCGCCGAGATCAAACGACTGGCGTTTAAAATCAAGGACAGCGACGTCCGGCTATCGGGAGCGATCAAGAATTGGCACCGCACGCCGTCGATCAATGTGGAGATCGAGTCCGCGCAGATGGATTTGGATCTGTTGATTCCAAAGGGCAAACGGTCTCCGGCGCGCGATTTTCTAGAGGTCTTGGCGGATGGCAGCCGGTTGGCCGCGATGGTGACGATCGACCGGGGTTTTTACAAATCGCTGATCTTTACCGATCTGTCGTGGCGACTGAGTGCCAAGGACGGCGTGCTGGATATCGATCGGGTCAGCGGCGATACGGAAGGCGGCCAGATCTCAGGACGCTTGGTGGTCCAACTTCCGCGGTTGAAGCCGGCCGACGCCGCGGCCAACGTGCGCTTCACCGGCATACCCTTCGAGCGCATGTTACAAATTACCTCGGACCAGAGTCGTTTGATGAGCGGCGCGCTGTCCGCGAGCGGGACGATGAAAGGGGGGGAGAAAGATCCGCTCGGATTTTTGCACAGCCTCGATGGGCAAGTACGATTTTTGGTGGAGAATGGCCGGATTCAGAAGGGGACCATACTGCCGAAGATTATCACGATTTTGAACCTGCCGACCCTCTTGAAAGGCAAGGTTGATCTGGCCAAAGATGGATTTCCCTTCGATAAAATTATCGGCTCCTTCTCGGTGATGAACGGCGTGATAACCGAAGACAAATTGATCGTGGACAGTCCAGTCATGAAAATGACCGCCGCCGGCAACTATGAAATTCTGGACGATCACTTGGACGCCGTCGTGGTGGCCAGTCCTTTGGGATCGTACTCGCAATTTTTGAAAAGTATCCCGTTATTCGGCAAGCTGTTTGCGGGCGAACGGCACGGGCTCGATACCGCGCTGTTCGAAGTGAAAGGCCCCCTCAAAGACCCCGGCGTGCAATATTTGCCGCTTCGGTCATTCGCGAAGGGATTGACCGGCCTGGCGCAACTCGCGTTCGACATGTTGAAGAACACGATTATGTTACCGAAGGAAATTGTCGCTCCCTCCGATGAACGCGTGCGAACCTCCGATAAAGTCGGCATTTTGGATCGTCCGGAACCGCGATCGCCTTGAACCCCTTCTTCCTGCGTGATAGCATCACTCTAGTGTGTTCACGCCTTCACAAACCTCGTGTCTCGATTCCTTATGGGAGATGACCATGACGGCCCACCGTGCCACGCTCATCATTGCGGCAAGTGAGTCCGACTCCAATCTGTTCTATGCGACACGTTTTATCGCGCCGGACCCGTTTGTCTATCTCGATCTCAACGGCGAGCGAATCATGGTCATGAGCGACCTCGAGATGGACCGCCCCCGAAACCAAGCCAAGG
>DATFCE010000203.1:0-18400 GCA_035253365.1 Nitrospiraceae bacterium | reverse complement strand
GCGACCGAGGCCTGTAGAGGATGCTGAAAAGGTCGACATCACACCCGCCCTACCCCAGGCGCGCCAAGACGCGCCCCTTCCCGAGTTGCGTTCTCGGTTTAAAAAAATCCTCAACGTACCCCACTCGGGAAAAGAGCCGGTCTTGGCCGGCTCGGGGCCGGGTGGGTGAAGAGCATAACGCCTCCGGTTTTTTCTCGCCTGCGGCCTCGTTGACTGGCCTTTTTGAGCCTCATTGACTCATATGGGTCCCTTTATTTCCTGCCATGACCTCTGGAAAACCTACCGGCTGGGGGATGTGGAGGTTCAGGCGCTGCGTGGAATCAGCGTGGACATCCAGCGCGGTGAATTCCTCGCCATCATGGGGGCCTCAGGGTCCGGCAAATCCACCTTGATGAACATCCTCGGCTGCTTGGATACGCCGACCCGAGGCAGCTACTGGTTGGATGGACGGGAGATCGCGCATGCGACCCAGGATGAACTCGCCGATATTCGAAATCGTCAGATCGGGTTTGTCTTTCAGAACTTCAATCTGATTCCTCGGACCAGCGCGTGGGAGAATGTTCAACTGCCGTTGTTCTATCGAGCGGCCTCCTTTCGCGAGCAACGGGCGTCCGCCACGGCGGCCCTCGCCCGAGTCGGTCTGGCCGGCCGCGAGCAGCATTATCCGAATCAGCTCTCCGGGGGACAGCAGCAGCGGGTCGCCATCGCGCGCGCCCTGGTCACTTCGCCGTCGATTTTGCTCGCCGACGAGCCGACCGGAAATCTCGACACCGAATCGAGCCGTGAAATCATGGGTGTGCTCGAGAGCCTCAATACGAGCGATGGCATGACCGTGATCGTCGTCACGCACGAGCCGGACATTGCCGCGTACGCCTCGCGAGAAATCGTCGTAAAGGACGGCCGGATCGTGAGCGATCGATGGACACGGCCTGCTCCGAAGGCCGAAGAGATCACCTTATGACGACCTTTGTCGCCATGACCATGTTGACGGCATTTCGTATAATCGGCCGCAACCGCCTTCGCGCGGGCTTGACCATGCTGGGCATCATCATCGGCGTGGGTGCGGTGATCGCCATGGTCAGCATCGGACAAGGCGCACGGGCTGCCGTCCGCGCCCAGGTCGCGACGATGGGCACCAACGTGATTATCATCTTCCCGGGCGCCACCACCGTCGGCGGTGTGCGAGGCGCCCAGGGTGGGGCGGTGACCTTGACCGTCGCGGATGGCGAAGATCTGAAAAAGCGAATTCCGTTGCTCACCGAGGTTGGATGGGCCAAGCGCGACGTGATGCAGGTCGTCTATGGAAATCAGAATTGGAATGCGCCGGTAAACGGGATTTCGCCGAGCTACCTCATGATCCGTGACTGGTCCTATGTCAGCGGCGGCCCGCTCAGCCAGACTGATGAGGAGACCGCCGCGCGTGTCGCGCTGGTGGGCCAAACCGTGGTCGAGAATCTGTATGACCGCGGCGAAGAACCCGTGGGCTCGACGATTCGGATCAAAAACGTGCCGTTTCGAGTGATCGGGGTCCTCGCGCCCAAAGGGCAATCGGCGCAGGGTTCGGATCAGGACGATATCGTGTTCATCCCCTTTTCAACCGCCGAACGAAAAGTCCTGGGCGCGACATTCCTTGGATCGGTGGGGGCGCTCTTTGCTTCGACCGCCCATGCCGATGACCTGCCGGAAGCGGTGCAGGCGATTCGTGAGGTCTTGCGGGCGCGTCACCGCCTGCAACCCGATCAGGCCGATGATTTCACGGTACGCACGCAGGTGGACATCGCCAAAGTTCAAGAGGGCACCAGCCAAACCTTGACCGTCATGATGTTTGCCGTGGCGTCCATCTCGCTGCTGGTTGGGGGAATCGGTATTATGAATATCTTGCTGGTGTCGGTCACGGAACGGACTCGCGAGATCGGAGTACGGATGGCGGTTGGAGCGAAGCGGCGCCATATCCTCGCGCAGTTCTTGATCGAGGCAATGGCGCTGAGTCTGGTCGGCGGCGTACTGGGGATTGTCTTCGGCATCCTCGGCGCGAGAGCCACGACCGTCGTGGCGGGCTGGCCCACCATCATCACGCCGGAGTCGGTCGTGGTGGCCTTCTTCTTCTCGCTCGCGGTGGGACTCTTCTTTGGGCTTTACCCCGCCAATAAGGCCGCGCGTCTGAATCCCATTGAAGCGTTGCGATACGAGTAGGGCTAAAGGTGCGCCTGGCTGTTATGCCGAATCTTGTTGAGATACGTCCGAATCCGTTTGGCGTTGGCCCCCACATCGCTCTTGCCGACCCGTGAGACGGAACGCACATCGATACGGCTCGTCTGCTTGGCCGGCGTGCTGTCGGTGCCGGGTGCCACCCGAACGACGATATCATCTTTGAAGCCGAACCAGAAGGTCGTATCGGTGGCTTCGATCCGACCCGTTTCCGCATGCGTATCTACGATCTCCCAACCCATCTCGCGGGCCGCCGCGAGCGCTTCCTTGAAGGCTTCCACGGGAGCAATATCCAGCACCAGCGGACCAAGAGACGGGTAGGCGGACCGCTGCTGTTCGGCAATCTCGGGACCGCCATAGTCGCTGGAATTCGGCGCCTCCTTGCGAAGAGGCAGGATCGCCACGAACACCGGCGGCATCGCCGTATCCGTCGTGAGATCGTGGATCGCCGGCACACGCCGCGCGGTCTGTTTCAATTGCCAAGGGATCCATACGGTGATGGCTCCGATTCCAAGGCCGATCAGCGCGGTGATCATGTGGCGGCGTGATCTCTGTGACAACGCCGCGAGCGCCCCCATCACTGAAACCACTACCGCCGCCAAGCCGCCATACGCTGCAACGGTCAAGATCTGAAAGCCGGTGCGAAAGTGCCACCAGTCCCACCGGCTGCCGAGTCCGGCGAAGATTGCAGCCAGAGCCGAGGCGACCGCCAGGATAAGCCCTCCAAGACTCCAAACAGCCGCCCGCTTCATGGCCATCGCCGTATAAAGTTACGTCTCAAGCTTGGCTTCCATCGTGATCGTGGTTTTCAGCAAGCGGGAAATAGGACAACCGTCTTTGGCGGCATGAGCGGCTTGCTCGAACGCCGCCGCGTCGGCGCGCGGAACTTTGCCGTTGACCGCTAAATGGATGGACGTGACCGACCAGCCGGCCTCGACCTTTTCAAACGTGAGCGTCGCCGAGGTCTGCAGTTTCTCCGGCACGAGCCCTTTCTCGCCCAATTGGGCGGACAGCGCCATCGTGAAGCAGCCCGCGTGCGCCGCCGCGATCAATTCCTCCGGGTTCGTCCCCTTGCCGTTCTCAAAGCGCGTGCCGAATGAGTACGCCGTACTCTGCAGGACGCCGCTGTCCGTTGAAACTGTTCCTTTGCCGTCTTTCAAACCGCCTTGCCACACGGCTGATGCGTGACGTTTCATTGTCGCCTCCTGTTGAATGTGGTTTCGAATGCCTCTCCGCTGAATACAGACTGTCTGGCTACTGCTCGTACTTTTCCACGATTTCCGGTGGACGGACGCGCGCTTCGTCGGGATCGCGCCCCGAGACGCGGAGGGCCCGGCGTTGCCGCAAGAGATCCCAGCACTGATCCAGCTCGACTTGGATAGCTCCGAGACGATCACGATCCTTATCGCCGAGCGCGCCCTGTTCATAGAGCCGGTGTTCTTCTGAGACGAGGTCTTGGATGTGATTCAGTACCGTCTGATCTTTCGCTTGTTCTTCCATGGTCTCCTCCTCTCGCGCAGGTTCCATGGCATAGTGACCTGCACCGGGTCCTCACTGTAGCACCCTCTTGTATTGAAGAGTAATTGAATGGAATGGACCTGTCTGTCCTAATCGGGCCTACACAGTTTTATTGGAGACTCCGGAGGACAAGAGAGGTCGCTCGAACGGGGGTATCTAAAAGATTAGATCGGCTTTCGATCATGCGGGGCAAGGTCGGAGGGTGACAGAGAGAGTTCCAGACGGGGTTGCATGGAACCGGGCGATTTGTACACGTGCAGTTCGACGATACGATTGTCATTAATGCCCAACGCTTCGGCGACCGCATCTTGAGTGATTTTCACGCCGCCATCGACATCGCGGCGAGCCGGCGAGGCGAAGTAAAACCGAATCGTCAGCGCAAGAGCGCGAGTACGGATGGTTCTCAGCAGCATGTCTCTGTAAGAAGATCGGGCTAACGCCACCAGCACCTGCCTTCCGACCTCGGCCTTGTATCCGCGTCCCATGGCGGAAAGGATGCGGCGTCCGTTCACCGTGGCATATTGGTGATTGATGCTGGGCGGGATCGGCAAGGTCAACACCAGGCGGTCTGCGGTGATGGTGGCGCCGGACGGAAGGACGGACATAAGTGTGATCGTTCGGGGTGCGCGTCTCCGTGGCTGAGAAAGGATTGCCGAGAGCGCCGCGTTCGGACCGCGACCTCTTGGAGGAAGAGAGTGGGGCGTATCGTCTGTACGATAGGTCGTGAGACGAAGCGGAATCGGTGTCCGGCCTGAGGAAGGTGTGCGTGGCAGGGTGACCCTCGGACCTCAGAGGAGATTCAAAATCTTGCTGACATTCTGCTCGTACTTATCTTCATTCCGGCTGACGTACCGCCGCCACTCCGATGGATTCCAGACCTCCAAGCGGTTGTAGAGTCCCACGACAATAATTTCCTGATCTTCATCCATCGGGACGTTCTTCCGCAGCCGTCCGGGAATGAGGACGCGGCCCGTCTTGTCGACATCCGATGTGCCGGCCTCGGACACGACGAAGTGCATGAAGAGCCGGCTCTGATCCTCGTCGAGCTTGGCCTTGGTCCGCTCGAGGACCTTTTCCCATTCGACGGTGGAGTACATCCACAGGGATTGCTCGGCTCCCTTAAGGAAAATCACGCCGTTGCCTTCAGCCTCTAGTCGCTCGCGAATGGGCGACGGGACCAGAAAACGGCCTTTTTCATCGACCTTGCAGAGATATTCTCCGGCAAACATGGGTAGCCCTCCCTAGTCATCCCCGCCGGTGATGCGCGGACGCCTTTCGACGAACCCACTGCTCAAGGTCGGATCGAACGAATCGCCATTCTTTGCCGAGCTTGAAGGCCGGCATCCGCTGCTCCTGAATATAGCGATAGAGGGTGCGCGGCGCGATCTTGAGGTAGCGACACGTCTCCGTGGCCGTGAGCAATTCGTCCTTCGATCCTGGCATCGCAGATGATAAGTACGAATGGTAGTGACCCGCGTCTGGACGGCTCATCCTAACAAAGCCGCCGGCGATGTCAAGAAATTATTCCTGCCAATCCCGGTCAATCCATGTCAAGTGGGTCTGATCCGGCCATTCCGTCACCGGCCATCCCGTCTCCGGCCTCTTCGAGCGCTTCTTCAAAGTCGTCCCCAAGGTCCTCGCCCATTTCGCGTCCCATTTTTTTCATGAGTCGAGCCATGCTCTGCGGATCGTTCTCGTCGATGTCGCTGAACTTGCTCGGATCGGTCATGGCCTCCAGCCGGGCGTCTTCGGATTTGGGCGCGGCAAATCGGGACATCAGCCGTTCCATGTTCGGGCTCTGGCAGTGGCGGCACACCGGCGGCGTGGGATTTCTAGCATTGAGTATTAAGAGGCTGTTGCGTTTTCCGCAGGCCGTACAACGATATTCATAAATGGGCATGATGGCTCCATAACAGAACGTGAATGTTCACCCAGGCCCGGCCGGCGGCTCCAATGCTCCTAGATGGTGCGGGCCAACGTGCAGACATACACCTCCCGAGCGCCTGCTTTTCGAAGCGCTTTGGCGCATTCATTGACCGTGGCGCCGGTCGTCATGACGTCGTCCACGAGAAGAACTCGCTGGTCCCGAACCTCTCCTGCGCGAAGGACGCCAAACGCGCCCCGTAGGTTTTTGAGCCGAACGGCGCGGCTCAGCTCGGTTTGTGGCGGCGTGTGGCGCCGCCGCACAAGATTATCATAGGAGACGGGCAGGCGGAGCCGCCGGTTCAGCCGGTCGACCAGCAAGAGCGACTGATTATACTCGCGCTCGCGCAGCCGGGTCGGATAGAGCGGGACAGGCATGATGACATCGACGGTCGGCAAGTCCAGGGGCGCGTCCCGCAAAAGCTGTCCCAGAGCATCCGCCAAGACGACCTTCTTATGATATTTAAACAATCGTATGGCATCATGCAGCGGCTCGACATAGGGATAAGCCGACCATGCCTGCGTATAGGCCGGGGGCCGCATACGGCATGGGCCGCACAGATGATCCGGGCTGTAGACCAAGGTCTCCGAAGAAGAGAATGGGCGTCCGCATCGGGGGCAGGTTGGACCAGGTAACGGTTGAAGTCCGCTCCAGCACGATCGGCAGAAAAACGGGACGGGGTCGTCCGTGAGCGGCGCGCTGCACCCGCCGCACTCGACCGGCAGCACCGCGTGAAGCAGACGTCGAGCAAACCCGGCGATCGAGGACATACAATCTTTTGATTCTCCGTCTATTCCTTCTACGGAAACCCACACGAGCCTGTCAAGACGCGGTTCTTGTGAGCCGTTCCATCGGTGTGGTATACACGGCACGCGCGTGGAACGGATAGATCAAAGGTATCATTGATCGGTGGTGCGACTGGAGCATGTGTCCAAGGAATATGTGCGCGGACGGACGGTCATTCACGCACTCACCGACGTCACGCTGCAGGTGTCCGAGGGCGAATTTTGTGCTCTGATGGGACCGAGCGGGTGCGGCAAAAGCACGCTCTTGAATCTCGTCGCAGGGTTCGATCATCCGACCGCAGGGGAGATCATGTTGAACGGGCGATCGACTAGGTCGTTCGCGGATGCCGAGTGGACTGATCTGCGACGACACGCCATCGGGGTGGTCTTTCAAGCGTTTTACCTCGTTCCGGGGTTGTCGGTTGCTGAAAATGTCGCCCTCCCCTTATTGCTGGACGGCCGGACGGGACACGGCGTTCAGCCTCGGGTTCACGAAAGCCTTGCCTTAGTGGGGCTGGAGCATCGCGAGCGCCATCGGCCCGCCGAACTCTCCGGGGGCGAGCAGCAGCGCGTCGCAATTGCACGCGCATTGGTGCATCGGCCTAGATTGCTCCTGGCCGATGAGCCGACGGGCAATTTGGATTCGAAAACCGGCGCATCGATCGTGGCTCTGCTTCGATCCGTTCAACAGCAGACGAGACAGACGATTATGCTGGCAACGCATTCTCCGATGGCCGCCCAAGAGGCGGACCGCCTGTATCACATGCAGGATGGGCGGATCGAGCGGGTAGAAGGAGTACGGTCATGACGCCGGAATCGGCGCCGGATCTGTCGGTCACGATTGCGGGAGTCCGTTTCCCGACGTGCGTAATGAACGCGGCGGGTGCGCGTTGCGTCACCGAAGAAGAACTGCTGGCATTGTCGCGATCCAAGTCCGGCGCGATTGTTACCAAATCGATGACGGTCGAACCCCGCGCGGGCAATCCCGAACCACGGTACTATGCCTTCTCCGGCGGCTCCATCAATTCCATGGGCCTGCCGAATCTTGGATATGAAACCTACGCTCGTCTGATTCCCAAGCTGCGCCAATACGGCAAACCGGTGATTGCCAGCGTCGCGGGACTCTGCGAGGCGGATTTTCTCACGATTGCGACGGCCATCGATGCGAGCGGCCCCGATCTCATCGAAGTCAATCTGTCCTGTCCGAACATTCCGGGTAAACCGCAAATCGGCTATGACGCCGAGGCGTCGGAACGATTGCTCGCGCGAGTCCGCCAGATCATCTCTGTGCCAATGGGCGTGAAGCTGCCTCCGTATTTCGATCCGGCTCACCATGCGCTGATGGCGGGTGTGCTGAAGCGAACGGGTGTCGATTTTCTCTCCCTCATCAACTCGGTCGGCAATGGGCTCGTCGTGGACTCCGAACGGGAATCAGTCGTGATCAAACCCAAAGGCGGCTTCGGGGGCCTGGGCGGCTCGCTGATCAAGCCGGTCGCGCTCGCAAACGTCCGCGCGTTCTGGACACAGTTCGATGGGCGCTTGCCGATCATCGGCACCGGCGGGGTTGTGACAGGAACCGATATCTTCGAGCACCTGCTCTGTGGCGCTTCTGCCGTGCAGATCGGGACCGTGCTCGTAGACGAAGGACTGGATGTCTTTGACCGGTTAAGTCATGAATTGGTCGACGTGTTGAAGAAAAAAGGCTACCCATCCGTGTCGGCGTGCCGGGGTAGGCTAAAGGAGCTGTGAGCTACTTGTGATAGGTCTTGGGCAGAAGCCGCATGGCCAAGGCCTGCCGAAGGAGTTGGGCGACGTTTCGCACGCGAAGGCGGCGCATCAGATTAAATCGATGGACTTCGACGGTCCGGATGCTGATGTCCAATCGGTCGGCAATTTCCCGGTTCGTCAAACCCTGCGCGACGAATTTCAAAATTTCCCTTTGTCGCGGCGTCACGGGATGAGGCGAATGGAAGGAGCCCTGAGGCCAGGCCTTCAAAGACTTTATCGCGCTGGGTTTGGTTCTGGTTCGGTGCATGTGTAGTGTCCCCAGTCTAACAGACCCGTCCTTTTCCTGTAAACATCACGCCTAGCCCGGTACATCGGCGCGGGCTCACCGATCTCTTGATGTATCCCGAACCATGATACGCGCGATTCTGCTGATCGCCGCTCGTCACGTCTTCTCGCGCTCGACGCGCACGCTGTTGACCATTGTCGGTGTGGGACTCGGCGTCGCGGTATCGGTGGCGATCCAAGCCGCCAATGTCGAGGTGTTGAAGTCGTTCGAAGAGACTGTCACGGAAGTGGCCGGCCGCGCCACCTTGCAGGTTTCAGGAGGGGAATTAGGACTGGATGAACGGATTATTGAACGACTGAGGCGAGCGCCTCATATCATGTCCGCCAGTCCCGTCCTGCAAGCGGCGGTGAGGATCGCCGGCGGGCCGCATCGCGGGGAATCCTTCACACTCATGGGCCTGGATCTTCTCGAGGCCGCGGACCTGAAGGGATTTCAGGTGAAGACCAACAAGGCCGGCGACTCGCTGTTCGACAGGCTCCTCTCGCGCGATGCCGTCTTTCTGGGATCCCGCGTCGCGTCCGACTTGGGCATGCAGGTTGGTTCCTCACTCACGATTAGCATGGGCCTTCAGAAGTACGAGGTGGTGGTCCAGGGAATCGTCACGCCGGTCTCACATCTCTCTTCTGTCTGGGATCACGTGATCGTCATGGATATCGCCGCCGCCCAGGCGTTGTTCGGGTTGGTGGGCCGGCTCGATCGCATCGATCTGGTGACGGCATCCGGGTACTCCGTCGATCAGATCGCGCAGGACCTCAAGTCGCTGCTGCCGCCGGGGCTGACGGTGGCGCGGCCCGCACGCCGCAACGAACAGGTCGAACATATGGTTCGGGCGTTTCAAATCAATCTGTCCATGTTGAGCGGCGTGGGCCTGTTGGTGGGATTGTTGCTCGTCTATAACACCATCTCGTTCTCGGTCGTCCAACGGCGGAGGGAGATCGGCATGTTGTCTGCGCTCGGCATGCCGCGGTCCGGTATCAGCGCGGTGTTTCTTGGTGAAGCCGCCCTCATGGGCCTCATCGGCGGGACGGTGGGCGGGTGGCTGGGAATGCTGCTGGCCCGAAGTCTCGTCTCGCTGGTGAGCCGGACGATCTCCGATCTCTATGTGCCGATTGATACCGCTCTCACTGGGACAGGCGCTGGAATGTTGTCGTTTTTTCGAGCGCCCATGTCCGTCTGGATTCAAGGCGGCCTGCTTGGGATGATCGTGTCCGTGATCGGCGCGATCAGTCCGAGTGTGGATGCAAGCCGAACCGCGCCCGCGCGCGCCTTGGCGCCGGGGGACTATGAAGCCGGTCAAGGCATGCGCGCGGGGCTTCTTGCGTGGACCGGTCTTGGTCTGCTGTTGCTTGCCGGTCTGCTGGCGTTGCCCGGTCCAGTGGCCGGCATCCCCTTCTTTGGATATCTTTCAGCGCTCTGTTTGCTGATGGGCCTGTCCTGCCTGACGCCCGTCTTGGTCCATCGCCTAGGAGCGCGTCTGCCGTCGAGTGTGGCCTCGACTCGACCCTCTCGCACGGGGAGGGGCGTTCTGAAAGCGCTGGTGCACCTGGCCGGCGATCAGGTGGGACGGGCGCCGGGACGCAATGCGGTCACCATTTCCGCGATGATGGTGGGAATTGCCATTATGGTGGGGGTCGGGACCATGATCGGGAGCTTCCGCCACACCGTGGAAATCTGGATCCATCAGACGGTGCTCGCCGATCTCGTAGTGGCGCCGACGGCCTGGTTGCAGGGCGAGGACACGGGCATGCTTGCGAAGCGGATTCCGCTGGCCTGGGCCGATGAAGTCGCCTCCGTGCCGGGTGTCGAAGCTGTCGATACCTATCGAGAGCTGACGGTCGAGCTTCACGGACAACCGGTCTCGCTGGTCTCGCGTGACCTGCGGCTCCATGCCGAGCGAAGTCGCTATCTGTTTGTATCCGGTGATTCAGCCGGCACGCTCGAACGAACGGTTGCCACCGAGGGTGTGGTGGTCTCCGAAGTCCTGGCACGGACCTATGGGCTCCGGGCAGGCGGAATCGTTCGCTTGATGACACCGGCCGGCGAGCGCGACTTTCCCATTCAGGGCGTGTTCTACGACTATGCGACCGACGGCGGCAAAGTCGTCATGGATCGCCTGCTGTACCGTCGCCTCTGGCAGGACGACACCACGACCGTCCTGGCCGTCTATGTGGCAACGGGATCGGATCGCGAGCAGGTTCGCCGCAGCATCAAAGATCGGCTCCGCCGCATCGCGCCTGACAGTCAGCCTGGGATCATCAGCAACGGGGAGCTGAAAGAAGAGATCCTGACCATTTTCGATCGAACATTTGCCGTCACCTATGCCCTCGAATTCATCGCGGTGGCGATCGCCGTGTTGGGAATCATCAACACGCTGCTCACGTCCGTATTGGAGCGTCAGCGAGAACTGGCCACCTTGCGCTCGATCGGCGCCAGCGCGTGGCAGGTGCAAGCTTTGATGCTGTGCGAGTCGGCCTATCTCGGATTGTTCGGCGGGATACTGGGGGTGATCGCCGGCATCTTGCTTTCTGTCCTGCTCATTGAAGTGATCAACAAACAATCGTTCGGGTGGACGATTCAGTTCACGTTATCAGCGGGATTATTGCTGCAAGCGGTCGGCCTTGCCTCGCTCGCCGCTCTAGTAGGGGGATACCTGCCGGCGCGCTGGGCGAGTAAGCAGAAGGTAGCCGACGGCCTCCGCTATGAATGAGTTGATTCATCGCTACGTGAGGATTTTGAGCGACTGAGAACGAAGTTTCCGACCATTTTCAGCAGCCTGCTCATACTCCACTTCAATCTCAAAGCCAAGATCCGAAATCATCTTCCAGGCTTCGGAGGCGGGTTGTCCGGGCGTGGTCAGATAGCCGCCGACGAAGAGGGAATCGGCGGCGTAGAGCGCGAGCGGTTGCAGGCTTCTCAGATTGAACTCGCGTCCGCCGGCGATCCTGATCTCGGTTCGCGGATGGAGAAAGCGGAACAAGCACAAAACTTTTAAACAACGTTGGGGCGTCAAACCATGGCTATTTTCCAGCAGCGTGCCCGACACGGGGTGCAGCATATTGAGGGGAATGGAATCGGGTTTGACGTCTCGTAACGCGAAGGCCAGATCGATCACATCATCGTCGCGTTCGCCCATGCCGATGATGCCACCCGAGCAAATTTCCAATCCAGCCGTGCGGGCATGGCGAATGGTCGCCAATCGGTCCTGAAAGGTATGGGTGGTGCAGATGGCGGCGTGATGGTCTTCGCTGGTATTCAAGTTATGGTTGATGCGATCCACGCCGGCGGCCTTCAGTTGTTTCGCTTGGACTTCGTTCAAGAGTCCCAGGGAGCAACAGACTTGAATGGGAATTTCTTGCTTGATCGCGCGGACCGCCTCGGAAATCTCCCGGACCTCACGGTCCAGCGGGCTGCGCCCGCTGATGACGATGCAGTAGCGTTGCGCCTTGGCCGACGCGGCCCGACGGGCGCCTTCGACCATCTGTTCTTTGGGAAGCAGGCCGTACTGCTCGATGTCCGCGGTGGAGATTGAGGATTGGGAGCAGTAGTGACAATCTTCCTGACACGCGCCGCTCTTGGCGTTCAGCAGCATTTGCAAGCGGACTTTGCGGCCGAAATGGCGCTCGCGTACTTGGAACGCCGCGCTCAGTAATGCCAGCATCTGTTCCTCCGGCGCTTGCAGCACGGCCCGACATTCCTCTCTCGTCAAGACTTCATCGCGAAGCGCTTTCTCGGCCAAGGCGTTCCATTCGGTCATCATTAAGTCTCCATGAAGCATTACGAGCTTACCCGGTTATCAGTGAGTGATGCGGCGTGCAGAATAGTGCGGGAACCGGTGGTTTGTCCAGTGCAGTATGCGAACTAGACGGTTTCGAACGGCGACGCGATCCCCTGATATGGAATAGCGCGGGTTGATGAATCCCCGTCCTGGCCGTGCAGGTCCTGTCCCGACGGATCGACCCAGGGAAGCGCAACGTAGGTATTCCATAGGCCGCAACTGCGGCAGCGACCCGCCCATTCCACGGACTCCGCGCGGCAGTGCGTGCAGGCGTATGGAACGACCACGCGCTTGCGGAAGCCCAGGGCTTTCTTGAGCTCGTGGACCGCATCGTCCATCCGTTGTTTCCGCAAATACAGATTGGCCATGATCTTGTGAAAATCCGACAATTGATCTTGCGGGGCATCCAGCGTGGATAAGAGGTCGAACGCTTCATCGACCATTTCCAAGCGATAGTACAGTTTGCCGAGATAGAACTTCAGCGCCGCATTGTGAGGATGGCGCTGGCAGGCCTCCTGGTAAACGCGAATGATTTCCGAGGGCTCTCCCATTTCGAGATAGAGTTCTTCGAGGCGATGCAGAATGATGATATTGCCGGTTTTGACGTACACTTTTTCGAGGATTTCGCCGGCGCTCTTGGTCTTGCCCTCACGGACCAAGATTTCCCCCAAGCCGATATACGCGGGCAAAAAACTCTTGTCGCGCTTGATGGCGCCGCGGAAATAGCGGCGGGCCTTGTCCGGGTGTCCGCGCTCAAGGAGTTGGCGTCCCACCTCATAGGTCATGCCGACCAGTATGCCGGCTTCGGCCCGCTGGTCCTGCTCCGGAAGAGTGGCTTTCATCATCCGATGTTGGACTTCGAGGGCCTCCGACCATTGCTCCAAGCGAATGTGCAGTTCGCGCTGGCGGATGAGCGCCGTGAGGTTAACCTGATCAAAACGCAGGACATCACGAAGCGCCTGGAGCGCTTCCTCGAAGCGTTTCGCGCCTTCTAAATCCTTGGCCAGCGCCAGCAGGACTTCGATGTTCGATTCTTCGATGCTACGGGCTTTGCGATGGACGCGAATGGCCTCCGAATAATTTTGCTCGGCGCGGTAGGTGTTGCCGAGCCACAACAACGAATCCACATGATTCGGGTCGAGGATCAGGGCCTTTTGAAAGAGCCCGATCGCTTCGGCGGTTCGCTTGGAGACGAAGGCATGCGCGCCCTCACGATGCAGGGTCTCCACTTTTTCCTCGCGCCGGCGGAGGCGGCTGCTTCGCCATGTCAGGATTAAATGCTTCGTCTCGCGAACACTGACGAAGAGAATGATGATGAGCGCGCCGATCGCCATCGACACGAGGATGAGAGAGACCGGACTGAACTCAAAGGTGGAGGCGGGGCTCAACCGAATGCTCACCGTGCCCGGATTCAGATCGCGAAAATAGCTGTAGAGCACGCCGGCGACGATGATCAAAAACAGTGTGAAGAGGAGCCGAAGCATCCACTACCTGCGTTGCTCGCGCGTACGGGGCGTTTTCGGTTTGACGGGGCGAAGAGGAGCAAGCGCTCCGGCGGGTGGCTGGACGGGAAGCCGGACCCGCTTCGCGTCGCTCCAAAGTTTCTCGAGCCCATAGTGCTCTCGAATGTCGGACCGAAAGATGTGCACGACCACATCTGCGAAGTCCATCAAGATCCATTGCGAGGTAGAGAGCCCTTCGATGCTGAGCGGCTTCACGCCTTGGCCCGACAGCACATCCTGCACATGATCGCCGATCGCGCGCACCTGGCGATCGGACTCTCCCGAGCATACAATCAGGTAATCAGCGATCGAGGTGAGGGGGGCGACATGGAGGACCAGGACGTCGTTGGCCTTTTTCTCGAGGGACGCCTGGGCGATGGCAACGGCTCGTGCCTTAGACTCCGGTATGATCGGAGGCCTCCTGATATAAATTCTGGCGCATTATATAAGATTCAACAGGGGGCGGCAACAGATTTGAAACAGGGAGTTGGTGCGTAAGCCTGCGTCTGATAACGGATGCAGCCGCATCGCATGGAGGCATCCGGAGCAGAATGAGTCCCCCTCCACCGGGAATCGGGATGTCTGCGCGTCCGCCACGCTGGGTGTCAAGCGCGGTCAGGATCTCTCGATCCGTCTTCGGCAGCAGCGGCATGTCGGCAAGCGAGAGAAACGACGAACCAGGCCTGGCCAACACCACGAAATGGCAAGTACGCAGCAAGGCCGCCGCATCTTTCCACGTCCCCAATTCCAAAAATGCATCCAGCCCGATGAGAAAGTACAGTTCGGCCCCCGAGCCCAATTGCTTGCTGAATTCGCGCACGGTGTCGATGGAGTAAGATTTCACCGGCCGGCGGATTTCCACGTCGGATACGTCGAACGATGGCTCACCCGCAATCGCCAGCTTGACCATCTCCAGTCGATGATGACTCGGCGCGAGCCCGTGGGAGGATTTGTGCGGCGGATCACCGGTCGGGATGAAAATGATACGATCGAGACCGAGTTGGTCGCGGGTGTAGGCGGCGATCTGGAGATGGCACCGATGAATGGGATTAAACGTCCCTCCGAGCAGGCCTATTTTCATGAAGGGCCGAGTGCTGAGTGCTGAGTGCTGAGCTGGAAGGAAGTCATCATTCAGCCGCATCCTTTTACAGGATGACGAGGTTGTCACGATGTATCGCTTCTTCGTACTCCTGCATGCCCAAGGTTTGTTGAATGGCGGCGGTCTTCAGCCCCTTCATCTTCTCGAGCAGTGCCGAAGAAAAATTGACCAGACCTTTAGCCCATTCCTTGCCCTGCCGATCGAGACACGTGACGGCGTCGCCTGGATTGAAGTCGCCTTTGATGTCCACGATGCCGGACGGGAGGAGACTCTTGCCCCGGCGCACGAGCGCATCCACTGCGCCGTCATCTAAGGTGATCTGTCCTTTCGGCCGTAAGGTATACGCGATCCAATGTTTGCGGCTTGGTAGCCGGCGATTGCTCGGCAGAATCAAGGTGCCGGCCTCCGTGCCGTCAAAAATAGCCGGAAGCAGACCGGGTCGTTCACCGGTCATGATGAGCGTGGCCACGCCGTATTCTGCGACCTGTTTGGCGGCTTGAATCTTTGTCGCCATGCCGCCGGTGCCTTCAAATTTCGCCGTGCCCCCGGCGCGTTGTTCGACTTCCTTCGTCACCTCCGAAATAAGAGGGATCAGCGTGGCCGCGGGATTGTGTCGGGGATCGTCGGTAAACACTCCATCGACATCGGAGAGAATAATCAAAAGATCCGCATCCACGAGATGGGCGACTGCGCCCGCCAAGGTATCGTTATCGCCGAAGCGGATTTCATCGACCGACACGGTATCATTTTCATTGATGATCGGAATGACGCCGTATTCCAACAGCGTGGTCAGTGTGTGCCGCGCATTGAGAAAACGCCGGCGATCAGCGAGATCTTGGTGAGTCAGGAGAACCTGCGCGACCTGCCGCCCCAATCGCTCGAACGCTTTTTCATACGCCCACATGAGGCGGCTTTGGCCAACGGCCGCCGCCGCCTGCTTGATCGGCAAGCTCTTGGGATATGCGGCTAAGCCGAGCTTACGGATACCTGACACGATCGCGCCGCTGGAGACTAAGAGGACGTCACGACCGGTTTGCTTGATGGCGGCCAGATCATCGGCCAACTGCTCGATGCGGTCCGGTCGAAGGCCGGCCTCGCGGGACGCCACAAGGCTGGTCCCGACTTTCACGACCACCCGCTTGGCCTGTTTTACGATTTGGTCGCGCATGCGGCTCGCAACGAATCGACTTTCTTGCCGACGAATTGAATCAAGGCATCGAGTCCTTGGCGCGTGACGGCTGAAACTGCGAAGAACCGAAGCCGACGCCGGCGGCAATACGACTGTAACCGGTCAAGGCGATCGGTATCACCGGCCACATCCAATTTTGTCCCGACCACGGCGAAAGGTTTGCTGCCCAACGACGGATCGTACGCGGCGAGTTCTTTACGCATGACCTCGAAGCCGACAATCGGATCTTCCGTGGCCCATTCCGAGATATCCACGAGATGAAGGAGAAACGACGTGCGCTCGACGTGTCGAAGAAATTGAAAGCCAAGCCCCTTGCCTGCGTGCGCACCTTCGATCAAGCCGGGAATATCGGCGACGACGAAACTTTGATCGTCTTGCCACGCGACGACGCCAAGATTAGGTGTGAGGGTCGTGAACGGGTAATCGGCGATTTTCGGGCGGGCCGCCGAGATGGCGGCAATGAGCGTCGATTTACCGGCATTCGGAAAGCCGACCAAGCCGACATCCGCGAGCAACTTGAGCTCAAGCCGTAACCACCGCGATTCACCCGGCGTGCCAGGCTCACATTGCGTCGGCACGCGGTTCGTCGACGTCGCGAAGCGCGCATTCCCCCGCCCGCCGCGCCCACCGTGAGCGGCGACATAGTTTGCTTCGTCGGCCGCAAGGTCAGCCAATATCTCGCCGGTCTTATCATCCATGACGACCGTGCCGACTGGCACCGGGATGATGACGTCCTCTGCGGTGCGTCCATGCCGGTTCGAGCCTTCGCCGGGACCGCCGGCCTTCGCTTGATACTGTTGCTGGTAACGCAGATCGAGCAGAGTGGTCAGACGTCGAGAGGCGACCATGACGATGTCGCCGCCGTTGCCGCCATCGCCGCCGTCGGGCCCGCCGCGCGGCACGTACTTCTCGCGCCGAAAGCTACAGACGCCATCGCCGCCCCGACCGGCTTGCACATAAATGCGAACTTGATCGACGAACATGATGAGCTCCGCGCGAAAGTATAAATGTCAACGAGTTGCAAAGTAAACCAGAGGCGAGAATAGAGCTCGAAGGCCACCTACGTAGCTAAACTACCGGAGCAGTGTACTGTTCAACAAGACCGACTTCGACGATTTCAAATGGAGAATACTCGCTTTCTTCCTCTGCCCACGGTTGCGTCTTGTACCAGTCGCGAAATTCCAATGCCGATTCGGCGTTTGAGAAAAGCTGGTTATTATTCAAGCGTCCAAGATGGAATTTGAGCTGTTCCTTCGCATGAGAAGTTACCTGATGCCCAGTAGCCCACATCAAATCCGAGAGAAAGACAGCTCGTTTTTGAAGGATATCTTGTCATCTCAACAATTTCATACGCAGAGGGATTTTCAAGCAGTTCGATCAGTTCTTTCGCGAGGTCCAGATTGGGCACAAGCCATGGTCCATCAATCAACCATACTTCATGTGAAACATCCCTCCCATTGACACCAAGAATTTCGGCTAAACGCTTTCGCGCAATTTCTTCTCCTGAGGCTTTCTCAGAACTGGACCATTGCCAGCCAGGGTCACTGCCGTAATCTGCGTTAAGTGCATATCGCCCGATACCTCTGTATTGTTCCGGCCGCACATGAGGAAGTAGCCCACGGAGTTGATCCAGGAAACTCCGATTTGGGCACCAAACCGGACTTGCCTCGTAAGCGCTTGCAAGGAGGAGAGGGGATTTCATAACGGCGAAACCATGACTAGGTGCGCTCATAAAACCTCTCGGTCATGTTCTGAGCCAGACTGTTCAACATGCAAACCATATCATGAGGTGTGGAGACCGGGAAGCATGTTATCCCTTTGCCTTGTCAACGACATGAACGGCGCTTGGCGCATCTACCGACCTCCGCACGCCCTTAGTTATTTGATCCGGTGATCAAGATTTATAACGCGTCAGTACGTCCCCGGGAGATATTCAATTCAAGACTGCCACGCCGTCAAATATAAGTTCATTGCCATAAGGATCGTCGATACCAAGATTCCGCCTACCATCTAATACTTCAAGTTTTTATATCCATAGCCATAGAAGGTAGGTCAGGGTAGGAAAGGCGTCAACTTACCCGGAGTAATCGTCTTGACGCGTGTATTGCTTTGAATGGATCGAGCGTGCGGGTGTGGTTCAGCAGAATTCGAAAGCTTGAACCGAGAATGTGGAATTTACGTAGATGGATAAACACTGACCCGGGGACGGGCGCGGCCCTCGAATTTCACCACGCCGGAGATCAAGGCGAAAATCGTATGATCCCGACCAAGGCCGACGTTGAAGCCGGGGTGGAACTGGGTGCCTCGCTGCCGGACCAGGATGCTG
>DATFCE010000202.1:0-3369 GCA_035253365.1 Nitrospiraceae bacterium | reverse complement strand
CCCCGACAAGGAGAAGATCGACGGGTGTTCCTGTTGTCTTGGCATAGTCCTTCAACAAAGGAACGAGGCGTTCAATCGTGATCGGCGACAAATCGAAGGGCCTCCGCAAAGGTTCGATACTCGCGCGCATCAATCGGGGTTGGATCGACGGGAAGCGGTTCCCGTGAGAGAAGAGAATGAATGAGAGTCCGGTAGGCGGTATACCAGCGACAAGCCTTCTGATAGGCATCCCTGACATCGGCTCGGTCCCAGTAAGGGCTGACATCCACCCGATCATTGATCAGAATCTCAAGCCAAAGGATCCGCATGGCGCGAGGATTGAGCAAGACTTCTTCCAAAGCCACGGCTCCGGTGTAGGCCGGCAACAGCTTCAGCATGGGACCACTGTACCCCACACATCAAATAGATACTAGCCTTCCGTGACGGTGCTGAAGTTGCCGCTTCATTTTACGAATCGCCTTCACTTAATCCAACGTCTGCCGGTAGCGTTTCACGCCCACGGTCAGCGCGATGGCGGCAAATAGCACGATCTGCCACAGTTGCAGGACGACCTCATCCAAACCGTTGCCCTTGAGGAGAATCCCGCGGACGATCCGTAAAAAGTGCGTGAGCGGAAAGATTTCGCCGAGCGCTTGCGCCCACTGAGGCATGCCGCGAAAGGGAAACATGAACCCGGACAGCAGCAACGACGGCAAGAAGAAAAAGAACGACATCTGGACGGCCTCGCGCTGATTCTTGGCTACCGTTGAGAACGTGATCCCCACCGCGAGATTAGCGGCGATGAAGAGCAGTGCCGCCACGAGCAGTAGGCCGAGATTGCCGACCATCGGCACATCAAACAGAAAGCGCGCGGCGATGAGGATCAGCCCTACCTGAATGTAGCCGACGAGAATATAGGGAATGATCTTGCCGAGCATCACCTCGAACGGGCGCGTCGGCATGGAAAGAAGGTTCTCCATCGTGCCGGACTCCCGTTCGCGCGTAATTGCGAGGCCCGTAATCATGACCATGGTCATCGTGAGAACCACGCCCATCAGACCTGGCACAATGTTGTAATGCGTGATGGCTTCCGGGTTGTATCGCGCGTGGATGCGCAAATCGATGGGGCCGTCCGTGCCGGCAAGGAACGCGAGCGGGCCTTTGAGATCGTGTTGCCATGCCGTGCTCAGCGCGGTGCGCAAAGATCCGATAGCATTGCTGGTGGCGGCAGGATCGGTCGCGTCCGCTTCGACCAGAACGGCGGGTCGGCCGCCACGGAGCAGTTCGCGGGTGAAGTCTTCCGGGATATTGACCACAAACAGGACGTCGCCGCGCGCGAGCACGTCATGGCCTTCAGACTCGGTATGCACCTGCCGGACGAACCGGAAATATCCGCTGTTCTGAATCGCATACAGGAGCGTGCGGCCGTACGGCCCATGGTCCGCCAGCAGCACAGCGGCGGGCAAGTGTTTCGGATCCGAATTAATGGCAAATCCAAAGAGCACAAGTTGGATCAGCGGGATGCCGATCATCATGCCGAAAGTGAGGCGATCCCGGCGCATCTGGATAAATTCCTTCACGACCATTGCCCAGAAGCGCGCCGGCGAAAATCCATGCGATTGTTTCATGGCGAAAGCGCCTTCGATCGTTTCATGAGATGAATGAACACATCCTCCAGCCCGGCATCGACCCGGCGCCATTCATAGTGATCCGTCCGAAACGGGGCGATGGCGTGCTCCAGGGTGGCGGGGTCGGCACCGCTCACGTGTAAACTGTTGCCGAACGGCACGGCCTGCTCCACGCCGGGACGGTCGTGGAGCTGCTCGGCGAGCCTGAGCAGGTCCGGGCCGTTGACCGACCACGTGGTGAGATGCGCCTCCTCGATCACCTCCGTGACCGTCCCGTGGGTGAGCAGCCGGCCGGCGGCGATAAACGCGAGCCGGTGGCAGCGCTCCGCCTCATCCATGTAGTGCGTGGCGATCAGAAAGGTCAATCCTTGTCCGGCGAGCTGATGGATCTGCTCCCAAAAGTCGCGGCGCGCCTGAGGGTCCACGCCCGCTGTCGGCTCGTCGAGCAGCAACAACTTCGGATCATGAATCATGCAGGCGGCCAGCGCCAGGCGCTGCTTCCATCCCCCGGAAAGATGGCCGGCGAGTTGTTTTCTCCGTTCCGCGAGTCCGAGCCGTTCGAGGCTTTCACGCACGGCCTGGCGCCGGTTCTTCACCGAATACATGCGCGCAACAAAATCAAGATTCTCTGAAATACTGAGGTCCTCGTAGAAGCTGAACCGCTGCGTCATGTAGCCGACCTGGCGCTTGATGGCCTCACTCTCGGTGATCACGTCGTAGCCGAGGCAGGTGCCGCTGCCCGCATCCGGGCGCAGCAGCCCGCACAGCATGCGGATGAAGGTCGTCTTGCCGCTGCCGTTCGGACCCAAAAACCCGCAGATCTCACCGGCGCGGACTTGCAGGCCGATATGGTCGACGGCCGTGAGGTCGCCGAATCGCTTGGTCATGCCATGCACATCGATGGCGAGATCATTGGGCATGATTGAGACCAAACTGAACATCCACCGGCTGCCCGGGATGCAAGTTCGCCGCGGTCTGCGGATCAAATACCGCTTCAATCATGAAGACCAGCTTGTCGCGGCTCTCCCGGCTATAAATAACCGGCGGGGTATACTCCGCCTGCGGGGAAATGTAACTCACTGTGCCGATGAACGGCTCACGCGCTCCATCGACCATGACCCGCACGCGGTCGCCGGAATGAATCTCGCTGACCCGTGTCTCGGGCACAAATGCGCGCACTTTGATGTTCGGCGGCGGCAGCAGCACAACGACCGGACGCCCCGCGGGGACCCATTCGCCCTCGCGATACAGCGTGTCGAAAATAAACCCGGCTTGCGGCGCTGTCTGGCGCTTTTGGGAGAGGTCCCATTTCGCCTTGGTGAGGGCCGCTTCCAACGCGCGCACGCTGGCTTCCGCGGCCGTGATCTGGTCGGCGCGGGAACCGAGCCGGGCTGTTTTTAAATCGGCCTCGAGCTGCGCCACACGCTGGCGATTTTGGTCGCGGCCGGCGCGTGCACGGTCAAACTCCTGCTGAGTCGTCGCGTCCCGGATGCGAAAGAGATTTTGTTGCCGAGCAAATTCCCGTTCCGACAGCGCCAACGCGGCGTGCGCCTGTTTGAGTTGCGCGTCGAGTGATGCGATTTCCGATGGACGTTTACCTTTTTTCACGTCTTCCAAACTCGCGCGGGCCTGCGCGAGCCGCCGTTCCGCCTCGTCCCAGGCGGCCTGTTCGGGGGTGCTGTCCAGGGCGAAGAGCGGATCGCCGGCCTTCACCTGCCCGCCCCGCTGCACATCCAACGATTGCAGCGCACCGGGCAGCGGC
>DATFCE010000201.1:0-2293 GCA_035253365.1 Nitrospiraceae bacterium | reverse complement strand
AGGCTTTCTCCATGCCCCCGATTCTTACAGGCTCTCCGTCAGACTGCACAGAGATGAGGCCGATCCGGCAGAAATCGGCATGGATGACGGGTCGCCCCTCGCTCTCCTGGGCATCGATCTCGGCACGCGCCGCCGTAACCGGTTGAATGGTAGAGTGCTTCGGCACTCAGCTGGTTTCGATGTTTCTGTCGAACAAAGTTTCGGCAATTGCCCCAAGTTTATACAGCTTCAGCAAGTCCGATTTGTCCGTGAGCCGGCAGAACTTTCTTGTGTAACATCGCTCGCGAGCACAGTTCTCGACGGTGCTGCCAAGACACTCGTGCAGGAAGCGGATACCTTCTTCATTGCGACGTATGCAGACCTATCAGGGGGGCGACAGATTGATGTTTCCCATCGGGGTGGCCGCACAGGGTTTGTTCATGTCGGCGAGGATGGTTGGCTGACGGTCCCGGACTTCGCCGGGAACCGTTTCTTCAACACGCTTGGGAACATTTTGCTCAATCCATGTGCGGGGCTTGTCTTTCCAGATTTTTCGACCGGAAGCTTGTTGCAGATGACCGGGGAGGCCGCACTTTTTTTCGAACACCCAGATGGCCTGGCCTTTGAGGGAGCCGAACGGTACTGGCGTTTCCGCCCGCGCCGGATAATCTGGCGGCCAGACGCTCTGGCCCTTCGCTACGATTTTGCGGAATGGTCGCCGTTTACACTAGCGACCGGAACCTGGTAGGACGATAAAAGATGCCAGCGCCGCCGCCGTCGCGCCACGATGCAGTCAGCAAATCCTCGTCCTGCAACCGCTACCGCGGATTTTTTCATATGTCCGATAGTACGTGCGGCACCCTACTACGTTTTGTCGCTGCGCTGAAAAACAACTTCGCCTTCGAAATAGGTCGTCAGTACCTGCGTCTGGGAGATCTCATCTGCTGGTATTTCGAAGACGTTGCGATCAAGCACAACGATATCCGCCGATTTGCCGATTTGGAGAGAACCCGCCAATGCGTCGATCCCCATCGCTCTTGCAGCATTAATCGTGTAGATCTCGATCGCGGTACTCAGATCGACTGCCTGCTCTCCCCAAAGTTTGCGACCGGGGAATGATCCGTCCGGGTTTTCGCGTGTTACCAGACCCTCAATCGCAATCCAGAGATTGGGAACGGGAATAACCGGCCAGTCCGTTCCGCCGGCGACAATGGCTCCGCTTTCCTTCAAGCTCCTGACCGGCCACCATCTCTCCGCGCGTTCCCGGCCCATGACGGCGGCATGGCCCTCGATAAGAGTGGTTGGAAACCAGCTGACGGGGCAGATATCAGCGACCACACCAAGCTCGGCGAAACGGGCAATATCTCTTTCCCGCAGAAAGCCGGCATGGGCGACATGATGATAGACTTTCGCGGGACCGCGGAAGTGCCGAACGGCCTCTACAGCATCAAGCATATGCGAAACAGCCGCATCGCCCGCACAATGAACCTTCAGTCCCATTCCAAGTTCCTCGGACCGGTCGAGCCACCTGATCATATCCGGCATGGAGACAAGTAAGTCGCCTCGATGACCATGGGGTTGGGAGGCATCCGGCAGATAGGCCTGATGAAAGGCAGCTGTTTGCGCGCCCGGTACGCCATCGAGAAATAGCTTCGTGTAGTTGGGCATCAGATGCTGACTGCGGAACTCGTCGCGCATGGCCAGGAGTGGTTCACCGGAAACGCCAGGCAAAATGGCAGGCTCTACAAGCGGCAAGGAAGTGACTGCCCACGCGGTGAGCCGCTGCCTTTCATCAAGTGACTTGAGCACCGTATTGATGATCGGTGTAGAAGCGGCTTCCTGAAAGCTAGTAATGCCATTACCGTTCAGGACATTAACGGCGTGCTTGATGGCTTGTTCGGCCATCTCCTCGGTGAAATCTTTCGACGCGGCCCGCTCCACTATGCCGGCAGCCCCTTCAATCATAATCCCCGTCAGCCGGTTGCTCTTCGGATCTCGGCCGAAGGTTCCGGCTACCGGATCCGGCGTCTCCTCGGAGATACCCGCGAGCTGCATTGCACGGGTATTGACCCAGCGATTGTGAGCGGTTTCATCCCGTAGCATGACTGGGAGGCCTTGGCTTGCTTCATCCAGCGCAGCCAGCGCCTCTTCTGTTCCCAACTCGGCTATCAGGTCAGCACCCCACTGATTGCCGATGATCCAACGGTCCCCGGCGTTTTTTTGCACTGCCTCGCGCACGACGTTTAGTATTTCCGGAAGACCATGGCTCGCTGGGAACTTGACAGTGAAGAGATCGATCTGCCCGGCCATGAGA
>DATFCE010000200.1:0-2007 GCA_035253365.1 Nitrospiraceae bacterium | reverse complement strand
CGGGGGGATATACCGGCCGAAGTGAGATTGCCAAGCCGCTGGCGGTCTGCCCGGATGGCGCGCCGGTCAAGTCATTCAATGTCGTCGCCCAGGACTTTCCCGGTATGAGGTTCAATCCCAAGGCGCCCGATGCCGTCGAAGTGGACTTCGAACGCAAGATCCAGGTGGCCAACCCCGACGCGAAGATCTACACGTTGGAAGAAGAGGCGGCCAAGGTGGCAGAAGGGCTTCAGCCGATGCCGTTGACCTTGCGGGCCAATGTCGGCGACTGCCTCAAGATCAAGCTGACCAATAAAATGAAGGAGAGCCGGGCCAGCTTCTCGGCAATCTCCTTGGCGTTCGATCCCAAAGATTCACTGGGCGCCAACGTCGGAAACAATCCCGGCGATCAGACGATCGCGCCGGGCGAGAGCCGCGTCTACACCTATTACGCGGACCCGTTCCTCGGTGAGATCAGCTCGCTCGTGTGGGATTGGGGCAATGTAATGCTGAACCCGCGCAATGGTCTGTATGGGGCGGTTATTCTCGGCCCCAAAGGGTCGGTCTATCGCGATCCGAAGACCGGCGCTGACATTTCGACCAAGAACAGTTGGATCGCCGATGTCATCGTGGATCGGACGATTCAGGGGAATGAGACGCGCGTGAACTATCGCGATGCGGCGCTGTTCTTCCAGGACGAGGACAACATCATCGGCACGAGTTTCATGCCCTATGTGCAGAATGCCGCGGGGTTGACGGGCGTGAACTACCGGTCCGAGCCGTACAAGTTCCGAGAAGAGACCGGCTGCACTCTGGGCAAGATGTTTCAACCGTGCGTGGCGGACAAGCCGGAGGATCCGGTGACGCCGACCATCGAAGCGCATGCAGGCGATCCGGTGCGGATTCACGTGTTCGGCGCCAGCAGCGAGCAGAACGGCATGTTCGCGGTGGAGAAACATGAATGGCCGATCGAGCCGTTCATGGGTGGAGCCGATGAGATCAGCGTCGTGGAGTTCGGCGGATCCGAGACCTTGGATGCGTTCATCAAGTCCGCCGGCGGCCCGTATCGCATGACGGGCGATTATGTCTGGAGCAACCAGCGGCTGCCGTACTCACAATCGGGCCAGTGGGGATACCTGCGGGTGCTCCCCGTCGGCGATCAACGGCTGCTGCCGCTGAACGGCGCAGGCGACGGTGCGAAGCAAGCAGAAAGCAACCGCCGGCAGAGCGATCCGTTGGCCGCGTTCTCTAAATAACGCAGGAGATGAAGAAGCCGTTCTGTGCAGGGGGAGCGCATGCTCCCCCTTTTTTATGAACCTGATCGCTCAGCGATCAAGATAGGATGCAGTATGAGGAACGAATGGACCGTCTTGGCCTCAGCTATGAGGTATTGCTCGAAATCACCAATGTGCTCAATTCCCAGCGAGACACGGACAGCCTCTGGCGCGCGATCACCGAACAGATCAAGCAGATCATTCCTTGGGATCGCGCCGGTATCATGCTGTATCACCCCGAAATAGGCGGCTTCAAATTCTACGCGTTGGAAACGAGCACCGTGACAAGGGTGTTGCAACGTGACTCCATCATCCCCCGCGAAGGCAGTGCCGCCGGCTGGGTCTTCGACCACCATCGGATCCATGTCCGGCCGAATCTGCATGAGCAACAAGTCTTCATGGAAGATGAGTACTATCTGCAGGAAGGCCTCGGTCGGATGATCAATCTGCCTCTCATGGCCCACGACGCCTGTCTGGGTACGCTGAATATCGGGAGTGTCCAGACCGGCGAACTGGAACCGGATGACCTCAGGTTCTTGCAGCAGGTGGCGACCCAGATTGCCCTCGCGATCGATAACGTGCGCGCCTACGAGCAGATTGATCGATTGAGGGAGCAGCTCGTCCGCGAAAATGAGTATTTGATTGAAGAGGTGAAAGGTGCGCATAAGTTCGGGCCTATCGTCGGCAGCAGTGCGGTTTTCCGCCGGGCCTTGACGCTTGCCGAGACGGTCGCACCCACTGATGCCACTGTCTT